>CAZYJA010000345.1:0-1050 GCA_964647245.1 uncultured Syntrophomonas sp.
GGTATCGCCAATCGACATAACGCCAAAATTGATATAGCGACGAGTTTAGCCGGTACCAATGTTTCGGTTATATTCCCATTGATAAAATAATTAACAACTGGGGGGTTATGTATTTTTTCTGCTCGTGGAGGCAAATCTAAGATAAAGGATTCTGCTTATGAAAGGGGCATTTTATTTTGACAGAAAATCCCAATACTCAAGGAGAGGAAAGTAATCCCAAGCTGGAAAACATAAAGGAATTGGGGCAAATTGAAATCCCGAGCTTTAAAAGTGATATACATTGTTTGACAATTGCCGGGCAGGTAGAGGGGCACATGGTTTTGCCATCGCAAAACAAAACCACCCGTTATGAACACGTTATACCCCAGTTAGTAGCGGTAGAGGAAAATCCGCACATTAAAGGTTTGCTGGTAGTTTTAAATACGGTAGGGGGAGATGTGGAAGCGGGGTTAGCCCTGGCGGAGATGATCTCTGGTCTGTCCAAACCTACTGTCTCGATTGTTTTAGGTGGAGGCCATTCGATTGGATCCAGTATTGCAGTAAGTACGGATTATTCATTTATTGCTCCTTCGGCGACCATGACCATTCATCCTATTCGTTTGACCGGGTTGGTAATAGGTGTTCCCCAGACATATGAGTATCTGGATAAAATGCAGGATCGCGTGGTAAACTTTGTGGTTCAGCATTCTAAAATTAGTGACGAAAAATTTCGGGAACTAATGTTTAGAACTGGGGATTTGGCACGGGACATCGGCACGGTGCTGGTGGGCAAGGATGCGGTTGATTGTGGCCTGATTAATGAATTGGGGGGGCTGCATGACGCAGTGGTTAAACTGCACGAACTCAAGGATAAGCCAGGGGGATTTTTACAATGATACTCTACACGCCTAATCCCCAGGAACTCTTCGAGAATATAAAAACCAATGAAATAGTTAATATTAAGCTGCCCTCGGGAGGCAGTATGAATGCGGAAGCTCTGGATTTTGGCCAACTAAGGATTGTTGAGATAATTAGTACCGATCCTATGGATTTTATGGATAGCAAGTACCA
>CAZYJA010000345.1:1060-2596 GCA_964647245.1 uncultured Syntrophomonas sp.
GGAACGGTTATAAAATTAAGCGTGGAAGATTCTCTATAATACCCAGTTGCCCCAATGACTCTACGATAACAACCTCGATAAACTTCGGGGTTGTTTTTTATGCATAAAAATCTCGTACTGCCTTTGCTTAGGTAATCTCAGGCCGATCATGAATCGGCAATGTTATCGGCCTGGTAATTGTAAATATTTATAAGCCCAAGCCAATAGCTGCTGCCAAAAACTTTTGTGTAAATTCCTCCTTTTATATAGGTAAATAATATGGTCAAAATACCACCTTAAAATACCCTGGCTGAAATTTATGAAGACTGCTAGTGGATAATAATGCCATTACAGTAAATTCCTTTCCTTATGTTACCTTTGACGATCTTAAATGGTTACCGATAGAATTGTAAATGTATTAGTAGTGATAATACATTTTGAGAATTTTATAGCGTAAGGAAGGGAAGAGAAGACAACAATTGTAGGGAGGATATTTATGAATAGGAAATGGTCTTATAGTCTAGTAATTATAGGGTTGGTAATGTCTATATCGTTTTTTGCATTCAGTTCAGACCAAGGCCGAGATTATTCAGTGAGTAAGGTTGAGACCCAAACAGAAGAGCCCGGTGCTGCTTCCAATGATGCTCTGGAAAGCGAGGTCAAGATTAGCCAGGTTACCACTGAAGATGTAAGCAGTGCGGAAGGACAAGCTATAACCATCCTTCCTGGGGAAGATAATAAAAAAGATGATAAAATAGCTGATTCACCAGTCCAGAACACTCCGCCGGTGGTCAAAGACACTCCACCAGTGGTTAAAGAAAATCCACCTGTGGTTAAATCCCCAGTGGTTAATACTACCCCTCCGGTATCTCGTTCTGGGCAAACCACTGATATTAAAAAGTATCCCAGGCTAAGTAAGGTGAATGGTTCATTTGGACAATTCCGTTATAGAGATTTAGCTGGGGGTAGAATAGAAGTAGACCCCCAATGGATTGCTAATAATATTGTAACTATTAATTTACCCGGTCTAAACCGAAAGGTAGAGGTTAATAAGTATGCTGCCGATAATTTTATCCAGGCTTTTACTTACATAAAGAATGGTACCGCAACTATAAACGGTAAAAAGGTGCCTCTCTTGAGTCTTATAAAAACTATGGACGGAACATTTGTAACCCGACATGTTAACTGGAACCCGGCCAAGGGCTTAAGTAATCATTCCTGGGGAACTGCTATCGACATAAATGCCGCCAATCATTTCCGCTATGTTAACCCCGCCCAGGAACCGAATAATCCTAACCTGATACTCTGGGAGAAAGCCTTTAAGCCGGCGGGATTCAGTTGGGGCAATAGCTACAGTGACGCAATGCATTATGAGCTGTTAAAGTAAATATGCTGTTCTTAGCTAATTGAGACTTGTTTGGTATCCCAATACATACCATAGACTTCACTTCTGCGATTTAATATTGAGGAGTGAAGTTTTTCTTTTGGCACTAACAAGGACAACTAGGCCTTATCGGTGACCAGGATATCTGCTAGAATGACTACAAGGGGGTATGC
>CAZYJA010000346.1:0-2572 GCA_964647245.1 uncultured Syntrophomonas sp.
GGGTATTTTATGTCTTATCCGATCGTAGCCAAGGTGAGCTATTTCCTGGCCCACACTCCCGGTCTTTTGATGGATTGTGGCCAAACGCAGTGTATTGAACGAATTACTAATGCTAACGGCGCTTATCTTAATAGTCTGGAGCAAAGCTTACGCAGTTATGATGAAGCGGTTGCTTATGCTCCGAATCAGGTCTTCATCGGCAATATGAACCCGGACGAATTAAAAGCCCTAGCTCGTCCCTGGTATAAGAACCTTACTCCCAGGGCCAGCCGATATGGCCGATTCGGCGAAATAATGCCTGAGGATGAATTTATCGGGGTTATGAAAATCGTTGATTCATTTGAATTAGTGAATCTGGAAGGTGAGTTTACCCTCCAGGTAAAAGAGCTTTTGAGCCAGCATGCTTTGTTTAGTGCCCGGGAATTGGAGCGTTTGGGCCAAGGGGTGACACCAGCCCAGATTGACGAAATGATTGCAGAGTATGCCGCCGTGCCGATCGTTATTCGTAATAAACGAGTAGGTTATGTTAAAAAAGCTCATGAATACGATCCGAATCTTTCGGCCCATGTCATAATAGAAAATCTGGTTACCAAAGCCTCAGGGGTTATGGCTGCCAAACATGTATTAGCTGAAGGGCAGCTGGCTGAAGAAATTGAGTATATAATCGAATGTTCCGAAGAAGCCTGTGGGGATATGTACCAGCGGGGCGGGGGGAATTTTGCCAAGTCTATAGGTGAAATGTGTGGATGCAACGCCGCCACCGGTTCTGATACCCGTGGTTTTTGCGCCGCTCCCAATCACGCCCTGATGCAGGCAGCCGCCTTGGTGCAGACGGGGATATTTAAGTCAGTTATGGTGGTGGCCGGGGGCAGTGCGGCCAAACTGGGTATGAATGGCCGGGACCATCTGGCTAAAGGTGTGCCTATCCTGGAAGATGTTATTGGTGGCTTTGCCCTGGTCGTAAAACCGAATGATGGCCAAAGTCCGATGATTAGAACCGATCTTATTGGGAGACATCGGATTGGCTCCGGCTCTTCACCGCAGGCGGCCATGCAGGCCATTGTTACCGAGCCGTTGGCTCGGGGGTCAATGCTGATAAAGGATATCGATAAATATGCCGCAGAAATGCAAAATCCCGAAATAACCGAACCAGCGGGGGCCGGTGATGTACCCCGGGCTAATTACCGGATGATCGCTGCTCTAGCCGTACTCAAGGGTGAGATCGAGCGCAGTGCCATTCCGGATTTCGTGGAGAAGCATGGCATTCCGGGGTTTGCTCCTACCCAGGGGCACATACCTTCGGGAGTACCGTTCATCGGTCATGCCTGTGACAGCATTAAAAACGGCGGGATCGACAAAGCCATGATAATCGCCAAAGGAAGTTTATTCTTGGGGAGAATGACCAATCTCTTCGATGGAGTGTCAATTATCCTGCAGCGTAATGACGGCAATATGGGGCAGGGAGACGACCGCAGTTCCAAAGCTGAATTAAAAGCGGTGCTGGCCCAGGTTTTCCGCCAGGCGGCTGAAACCTTAAGCAGTGCAGATTGAAAGGGGGAATGCAAAGTTGAGTCGAGAGGTTAGGAATATGGTTGCCGCAACTATGAACGAGTTAGCCGACTTAATAGAAGGTAATCATAAAAAAGTTACCGTTGGCTTGACAATCGACGGAAGCGAACATGGCCCCCAGGAGCTTATAAAGGGTGCGGAGCTGGCAGAGAAACAATATCCTAATGTTCGGGTGGTGCTGATCGGCTCGCCCGGTTTGACCACCATTCTGCCGATCGTAGAGGTTGAAAATGAGCAAGCTGCCCATGAGAAGATGATGGAACTGCTTAAGGATGGTACTGCGGACGCAGCGGTAACCATGCATTTCAATTTTCCGATTGGTACGGCAACGGTAGGCCGGGTTATTGCGCCCGCGACTGGAAAAGAAATGCTGATCGCCACCACTACCGGCTTGACCGATGGCAACCGGGCTATAGCCATGGTTAAGAATGCTATCGGTGGAGTTGCCGTAGCCAAAGCGCTGGGCATCACCTCACCGAGCGTGGGTATTTTAAATGTAGATGGTGCGGTGCAGGTGCAAAAGGCTTTAATTGATTTGCAGGCACAGGGCTATAATCTGAATTGGGCTATATCCTGTCGGGAAGACGGGGGCTCGCTGATGCGGGGCAATGACATTTTGCGGGGTACACCTGATGTACTGGTATGTGATTCGCTCAGTGGAAATTTGCTGGTAAAGATGATGAGCGCAATGACTACCGGAGGAAATTACGAGATAAGTGGTTTTGGTTATGGTCCCGGAGCAGGAGAAAATTTTAAGGAATGCATTGGCATTATATCCCGGGCCTCCGGCGCACCGCTAATAGCTAATGCAATCGGCTTTATGGGTCAGATGATAACCGGGGAATTTATCGCTAACCTGGGCGATCAGTTTGCCGAGGCTAACCGATGCGGGTTGCCCCAAATTCTGGCCCGCTTTTCCAAACCAGATGTCGCCGCCGTAGAGTTAAAAGCTCCTCCCATGAAGGGTCCGGCTACGGCAGATATCAAAGGCGTAGATGTACTG
>CAZYJA010000347.1:0-2572 GCA_964647245.1 uncultured Syntrophomonas sp.
CAAGCTCATCCAGGCGAGCTACCAGGAGTTTTTCTTCTTGGTTTTCAGCCAAACTCAGCAAATACTGATTCATTGATACTCACCATATTTCTATGTTTTACCTAAGTATACCCTCTGATTAATCGGTTTTACCATATTAGCCAATGAGGATACTACCCCCGGACACTGATTAATACAGATGTAGGAGAAGCCAACCACGATATACCGGGTGGGGCAAACATGATATTAATTACCCCCGTGATGCCGCAGTTCTTTTCAATTACCCGCACAAATTCTCGATTAGTCGTTCTAAGTACTATTTCTGCGCTGAGGATGAGAACTTTCAAGCAACCGGATATAATAAGCTTATACAACCATATCTTTTATTAAAGGGAGACAAAAAATGCTAGAACATAAAAGAACTATAACCATACTCGTATTATGCATTGCAGCACTAGCCGCACTGGCAGCAGCCCTTGGCATATTCTCCAACCAGGGGCCTGGAGTTTATGAATATCAATCGATCCGGGGAGAGATCGTAAAGATTTATGGCAAAGGTATATACCAGCATATGTCAGCCGAGGTAGCGCCCCAGGGAATAGCCCAGGACTATGTTACCCTGTTTATGGGTGTGCCAGTTTTGTTATTTGGACTGATGTGGGCTCGGAAAGGTTCACTGCAGGGGCGCTTTCTCCTGGCGGGTACGCTGGGATATTTTCTCGTTACCTACTTGTTTTACCTGGTCATGGGTATGTACAACTATCTTTTCCTGGCTTATGCCTTCCTGATGGGAGCATCTTTTTTTGCCCTGGCCCTAACTTTATTATCTTTTGACCTTCAAAAACTACCGAGTGCCTTTGGTGAAAGAACTCCGATCAAACTAGCGGGTAGATTTCTCATTGTTGTTGCTTTTTGCATTGCTTTTCTCTGGCTCAGCATTGTGATGCTGCCGCTATTAGCTGGAAGTATTTATCCTCTGGAGGTAGAACATTATACCACTCTTATCGTTCAGGGTATGGATTTAGGTTTACTCTTGCCTCTAGCTGTGGTTACAGGCATGCTTATATTGAAGAAAAGACCCTTTGGTTATTTGCTAGGGCCGGTGTATCTAGTATTCTTGTCTTTTCTGATGACTGCGCTCGTCGCTAAGATCATCGCCATGGGAAGCTTGGGGTATAATATCATACCAGCAGTATTTGTAATTCCTATCTTTGCTTTGATTGCCATAACATGCTCAATTCTATTGTTGAAGAATATAAAGCCTGTTTAAATGAAATTCTGCCAAGTTTAGAACCCTTTTTGCAGATGGAGGAGAAGCCAACCACGATAAACGCATCGTTTGTATTGCTTTTGTGTGTACGGTGACATATGGTAGTATCAAAAAGAATGGAAGTGGATTGCATGGCAAAATCATCAAATCTTTATGTGCGCATTGAACCAGATGTGAAAGAACAGGCGGAAAAGGTGTTCGACAGTCTGGGAATCTCAATGTCAAATGCTGTGGGTCTTTTCTTAAAGCAAGTGGTAATCAACCAAGCGATACCTTTTGAATTGAAATTGGCACCAGCTAAAATTAATTCATTCTATACTATAACGGAGCTAGAGTTTAATGCAGAGTTAGAGAAAGGGTATGCCGATTATTTAGCAGGCAAAGGTCGTCCTACGAAGGATGTCTTTGCTGACATTCGAAAAGGATTGAATGGATGAAACAGTACGCGATAATTATTACGTCTTCTGCGGAAAATGATCTGTAGGAGATTTTTTCGTATATTGCTACTGAATTATTAGAACCACAAACAGCAATCAACCTGTGTAATAAAATTGAACAGGAAATCTTAAAATTGTGCGCCATGCAGATAGGCATTCACTATACAAGAAAGAACCTTGGTTCACGCGAGGACTGAGGTTCTTCTCCGTAAATAATTTTCTTGCCTTTTACATTACCAGAGAGTCCGATTGTACGGTGCACGTTCTTCGTGTGATGTATGGCGGAAGAAATGTGGAGGAACAATTATAAGATATAATTCCCCCATAAGATTAACGAATGAGATGAAGCGAATGAATAATAAAATCGCAGTGTCCCTTAAACTGAAGTAATCTCCCGTGGCGATTTTGAGGCGGGGTCATTTCAAATTCTGAAAAAATTGGGACTTCTATCTTAGGTAATATGTGATATTTCGAAGAAATGGAAAAAATTAAAGGAAATATGCCTAAGTATGCAGAATTCCACCACTGTAAAAACATACTGTAAGGTTAATTATTAAATGTTTTTAGAGCGGGGGAAAGAACTTGTTATCTATTGCATTTATCGATACTGAAATTGAGCCTAATAGTGGAAAGATTATCGATATTGGCAGTGTCAACGGCGATGGCAGTTCATTTCACTCCAATTCTATTACTGACTTTATTAAATTCCTGCACGGTTCACAGTACGTTTGTGGTCATAATATTTTTAATCACGATTTGAAATATATTAAAGATGCTATCGATGCAGCTGGTATTAATAATTCAACTATTATAGATACTTTGTTTCTTTCCCCACTTCTATTTCCAACCAAACCATATCATGCTCTCCTCAAGGATGATAAGCTGC
>CAZYJA010000348.1:0-2570 GCA_964647245.1 uncultured Syntrophomonas sp.
GCCTTAAACAGCTTCATGGAATTATCGCTATATTCTTGCATTACTCGATCAAACTGATAGTTTCCAAGCCGCTTGTAACCGTCAAGTAAAAATGAACAAAAAATGATAAATAACTTTGAACACCTAGTTATTGCCAAAAATGGTTTGCCGATGTTTTATCCGGTAGCTGTCACCGCTTAAGTGGATAACCTCACTCTTGTGAATAAGTCGGTCCAGGATGGCGGTAGTAATAGCCGGATCACCCAGAATGTCTCCCCAATCTTCTGGTTTTTTGTTGGACGTGATTATTATGGAGGTCTGGCCATAGAGCTTATTTATTAATTGAAAGAAAAGATTGGCTTCATGCCGGTCAATAGCCATAAACATCAAATCATCAATTATCACTAGATCAGAAGTAATCATTCTTTTAACCTTCGCCCTAGAATTGCGGCTAATCTCCTCAGTTTTCAACAAATGAATCAAATCATCCATACGAACAAAAATTACCCGATATCCACGGTTGATAGCTTCCATTCCCAGACCAATAGACAATAGAGTTTTTCCTACTCCCGGTGGCCCTAAGAGGATCAAGGTATACGCCTGTTCTAACCAGAGTAATTCTTTTAGTTGCAGCAACTGTTTCTTGCTCAGGGAATCTTGTTCATCAAGGTCAAAGTCATCCAGGGTCTTGCATTCGGGAAATGAGGCCAGTTTGTATAACCGGCCCAGTTGTTTTTCTTCCCGCTTTTTTATTTCATGTTCCATCAAGGTTATTAAAAAGGATTGATAACTAGTTTCCTTAACCTGAGCATCCATAAGCATTTCGGCTACTACTGCAGCGGCCTCATTTATGTGTAAACGACTCATGTAGTCTTTTAACTGTTCAAGTTCTCCTGGCATGATTCTCTCCTTTTAATTCTTTAATATATATGCCTATGTCACGTATTTCCACCTGGGTCTTCAACACTGAACGGTCCATCTCATCCAATGGCTTTATTTGAGACGACAGCTCCTGCTCTGATAATCCCTTTCTGTTTTGTCCAGTAAAATAATTCATGGCATCCACCAGGTCAGTAGCAGAGTAGAGCTTATGTTTTAAGCAGAAGTGAAGAGACTGCTCATTCACTTGCCAAGTCCTATCTGTGCAGTTATCCTTGATTATTTTAAGTTGATCCCTGATATAGCGGGGCTTATCCTGCCGCACTAGTTCAAGGAAGCGATAAGCATCCAAAGATTCATTAAGTAACTTAGCTACCTCTTTAAGATATGTGTCTATTCCTTTATCCTTTTCACGACGGCAGTCACTATTTTTTAGAAGGCGGCCTTTCTCCTTAGAAAGGGGGTAGCGAATGATTGCCTTGCTTGTATCAGAATCTATAATCACCAGCATGTTTTCTTCTTCTTGGATTTCTACATATCTGTCTGGGGCGTAACTGCCCAGAGGCAGTGCATAACGGTTCCCTTGATAAGCGATAGTGTTGTCTTTACGGATTATTCTGGTTATAATTTTATTAGTTAAAATATTTATTCTGTGGGGTACCGGGATGAGGTGTTGTTTTTCGAGGACGAACACTTCTGCCGGTATCTTTTTTGTAGTATTGTGGATTTTGCCATTTCCGGTTCTTTCTAACCATGCCAGACAGTCTTCGTTTAGCTTCTCGAGGTTATGGAAAGTACGGTTCCTGGCAAAGCTCCTTTTCACAAATTTCACCACATTTTCAACCTTACCTTTACTTTCTGGATCTGCTTTGCGGCACATGTAGATCTTAAATTGTCGGGTTTGCCGGTAGGCAGCGAACTCATGGGTAAGAACTAGATCGCCACCGTTCTCACTGACCAGTATTAAATGATCCTGATCATATACAATTTCTTTACTCATCCCTCCATAGTACTCAAATGCGTTCTCATGAACGTTGATTAAATCCCTGGTTGTAAATGGTCGATCGAGCCACTCCGCATATTTGTAACGAGAATAGGCCAATACGAAGCCTGCAAAATAAAGGGTTACATTTCTGCCAATGCTGCTCCGTAATATGATTTGCCCAAAATCCATTTGCATCTGTTGACCAGCAGGTAATTCGTCAACTGCTTCATATTGTCGGATGTGTTTTATCTGCGGTATTCCACACTCTTTTCTTAAACGGTTCACATAATTTCGAACTGTTCCTTCACTAACACCTCCATCTATTTTTCGTTCCTGCAGCCAGTCCAACACCTGCGCGCTGGTCATATCAGGATGCTTAATTAACCATGACTTGATTAGGTCCCAATTCTTATCTAGTTTCTTGCTCCTGCTCTTTCGGCTTCCTAAAACCTGTTCCATCTCAACAGGATCCATATCCAGGTATCTGTACACTGTAGTCCGAGATAGATCGAGCCGTCTGGAAATCTGGCTTACATTGAAATGCATCTCCTTTAGATTCTGGATATCTAAGTACATATTCCACCCTTCTGCTACGTTCATTTCTTCCTCCTCTGCTATGATTAATGCTTTTTAATTTCCAGCTTAATCATAGCGGTTTTGGAGGATTGTGGTAAATACTGTTCATTCTTATTTGTTGTTTTCTGTTCAATTTAGTTTAGCAGTTACA
>CAZYJA010000349.1:0-2530 GCA_964647245.1 uncultured Syntrophomonas sp.
AATAAACCATGAAAAAAGCCACAACCTTACCGGCGCCGGCAATAAACGCAATATGGAGAATATAAAATTAATAAACGAAAAGCAGGTAAATATCTGGATAAGATATGTAGTGGTTCCCGGTTTTACAGATGAACAAGGTGATTTGTCAGCTATGGCCGATTTCGTATCCGGCCTAAATAGCGTTAGCCGAGTATATCTCTTGCCCTATCATTCTTTGGGCAGTCACAAATGGAACCTGCTGGGTCTCAAATATGAACTCGAAAACACCAAGCCCCCCACCCATGAGAGAATGCAGGAATTGAAAACCCTCGTGGAGACCAGAAGCAAAAAACCAGTATTTATACCTACATAAAAAAGACCTCCAGAAAACCGGAAGTCTTTATCTTGCCCAATTACTTTACCATGACCACATTCACCGCCAAATAAGTTGGTGCCTGGCACCAACTTATTCTGGCACCAACTTATTCTTAGGCTTGACAAGCCAGTAATGCTGCTCCCAGGGCGCCTGTGTATTGACAGGCCTCAGACACAATTACCGGACAGCCGATTTCTGCTTCCAGGGCTCGTTTGACACCCTGGTTAATAGCCACCCCGCCGGTGAAGGCAACTTGTTCTTTTACACCCATACGTCGGGCCATGGCGGCAACTCTTTTACCCACCGACTGGTGCAGTCCGGCAATGATTCCGCCTTTGGGATTGCCCCGGGCCAATAGGCCAATAATTTCTGATTCTGCAAAAACTGTGCACATACTGCTGATGGCCAAAGTCCGGGCAGGTTCTTCCGATTGTCCCAACTCGCTTACATCCAACCCTAAAGCCGTAGCCATTACCTGCAGGAAACGGCCGGTTCCGGCGGCACATTTATCATTCATGGCAAAATCCAATACTCTGCCAACTTCATCAACCCGAATAACCTTACTGTCCTGTCCCCCTATATCGATGATGGTTCGCACTTGAGGATAAAGCTCTGCAATACCCCGCGCATGGCATTTAATTTCGGTGATAGTTTTATTGGCCTGTTCGAACGCTACCCGTCCATAACCGGTTACAAAAATTTGCTCCACTTCCTGCCGATCTATTCCTGACAAACCCAGAATCCTCTCGATAACTGCCTGTCCGGCGTCCCGGGGACTCCATCCGGTAGGCACCATAGCTCGGCACTGCTGATTACCAAAAATAATGATACCCTTGGTAGCAACTGAACCTATGTCTATCCCTATACCAATCATTTTTCCACCATCTCCAGCATAGCTTCAATGCGTACCTTTAAACTTTCCAGATCAGATGTAGAATAATCACTTTCCAGGTGCAGGAATGGAAGTCCTTTTTGCTTGACCAATTTACCTACTTCATAGGCTTCAATATTATAAGTGTGACAAGCCTGCCAGGTAAGATCAATTACTGCATCCACTGCAAAATCCTCAATCATACTGTTCAAAAGCTCCATCCGGTAGGGATTGGGGCTCATGCATGAACAGGGTATTCTTATATACTTTTGAGCCAGGGCTACGATGGGGTCATCTCCACCAGTATCGGTTTGCAGGTCCAGGGTTTTATAACCGGAGCAGTTTTCCATGGCTACGATATGGGCACCCAACTCTTCTGTAAGACGTATCACTTTTTCACTGCCCAGACCCACCGGACATCCGGTTAAAAGGACCCTGGGAGCAGGAGCAGTTATACTCTTTTCCTGGAGGCCGACTTCAGCAACCAGTCCATTCAAATTATCAATCATTTCTCCTTTATTGCTGCTAAAACTCCGGGACCAGGCCACGGTCAGAAGTTCGATACCACTAATTGGAGGAGGATCAGCCCGATTCAGATCAAATATAGCTTTCAAGGCTTCTTTTTCTCTATTAATCACATCCACGGCTTTCCAAATTTCTTCATCGGTAATCTTAACGTTCAGTTCTTCTTCCAACCGCAATTTCAAATGTCTCAGTTCATCAACCCATAAATCAAAAGAGGCTTGGGTATTATTTAAATGGGGCAACTGCATTACATGTATCGGTTTAATATCCTGCATGATTTCAAACATTTTCTTTTTGCCGTCACAGGTAGTTTCACCAATTATTAGGTCGGAAAAGTGAAAAAATGGGCAGGTATCCGTGACCGCAAAGCCATAAGATGATTTAATCAGCGGGCAAAGGTTACGGGGTAAGGTCTCTTCGGCAGCGGCAATAGGTACCTCACTGGTCCCGCATAGCCCTACCGGTATGGCCCCGGCTGCTAATATCAATTCCTGAGGACAATAGGTGCAATAAATACCCACCACTTTACGGCCGTTATCTTTGGCTTCCTTTATTCTCATCAGGTTTATCTCCCGAACACTGCCAAATTCCTGAATAAGCTCTTTCAGCATTAAATGTCCCTCCCCTTTGTTATCAATAAATATAATCTATCATAATTTGTTTTATATTAAAAATAACCTTTTGTTATGATTAGCAGCTCTAGTATAACTAATTTTTATAGTTTATATGCAGGATTATTGGTTTATAGCTCGAATATTTATTAGTTAATTATATTTTTT
>CAZYJA010000350.1:0-2508 GCA_964647245.1 uncultured Syntrophomonas sp.
CTGCAATGCTATGAAGGTTTGGATGAAGCCAAGGCTTTGTACGAGTGGAACTATAAGCGGCAATTATTGCACATTCAAGCGGTAGCCAACCAGAATCTGAGCATTGAGAAGATTGAAGAGGATATATTCTCGGATGCTTTTCTGTTGACCAGACCTTTACTTAAGAGCATAACCGCTGAGTCACCTACGGTGATGCTGATTGATGAGATCGACAAGGTGGATTTTGAATTCGAAGCCATGCTCTTGGAATTGCTCTCTGAATATCAAATATCTATTCCCGAAATTGGGACTATTCAAGCCAGACATCATCCGCATGTTTTCTTAACTTCAAATGCCACCCGGGAATTATCCGAGGCTTTGAAAAGGCGCTGTCTTTACCTCTATCTCGACTTTCCCACCCGGGAAATGGAGCAAGCGATATTAAGGTTAAAAATCCCCAATCTGCCGGAACAACTGGCGGCCAAGATTGCTCAGGTAGTAGGGCGATTACGGGCACTGGAATTGAAAAAGCCGCCTAGCATTGCTGAAAGTATTGATTGGGCCTCCTCGTTGCTCTATCTGGGTAAGGAGGATCTCGATGTAGATACTACTTTGCAGACCCTGAGTACCGTGGTTAAATATCGCGAAGACCAGGAGAAGCTGGAAAGGATTATTTATCGCCGTCGGGATCTGGAATTCCGCGGGTAAAGGTCAGAAAGTTCCGAAGGAGGAATAATATGCCCTTATTGCAGTACTTACAGGCATTTTTTGCCGAACTGCGGCAACAGGGTATTCCGGTTACCACCAGTCAGGTCCGGGACTGTTGCCAGGCCGTGCTATTCATTGACTGGTCACAGCGGGAATATTTCTACGCTGCTCTATATACCACCCTGGTGAAAGATTTCAGCTACCAGCAGGCCTTTGATACCGTCTTTAATCTCTTCTTTGAAGAGTACCTGACTTCCCAGAACCTGAAACATTTTAACAGGATGAAAGAGCGGGAACCTTTTCGCCCTCGGGAAGAAACTGCAGTCAGCGATTACGATCTGGGTATGGGCACCCCGATGGGGCGTAACGGCTCAGCCATGGCCCCGGGCGGCTTGAAAAATCCCTTGGAGCAGGATTTTGGCCAGATACAGGTTAGTGAACTGGCCCGGATAGAAGCCCTGGTTCCTCTGCTGGCCCGCCGACTAGCTGCCAAGTTTGTAAAGAAGCGCAAACGCAATGATCAGAACCAACTGGATTTTCGGCGGACCATTCGCAGCAGCCTTGCCACCGGAGGTATTCCCATCAATATTTTCACGGTGCGCAAATATCGGGAAAAACCAGTAATCCTCACTATTTGTGACGTTTCCGGCTCAGTTATGAATTTTAGCTGCATTGCCTTGGCCTTGATCGCTTCTTTGGAAAGGTTTTTTCAACATATTGAATCATATGCTTTTATCGACGAGGTTGCAGATATCACCGGCTTATTGCTAGCGGGCAATCCCTTAAATTTCCGGGGCCATGTGCTGAGGAATGCTAAAGTTGTAGGGGCAACCGGGTACACCAATTATGGCCATATGCTGGAAAACTTTCATGAGCGCTATCGTCACCATCTAACCCGCAAGACCAGTGTATTGATTTTTGGTGATGCCCGTAACAACTGGCAGGAAGCGGAGAAGTGGGCTTTGGAAGAGATTAAAAAACGGGCTAAAAAAGTTTACTGGTTTAATCCGGAGCCCAGATCATTGTGGGGTGCGGGCGATAGCATCATTTATGATTATGCACCGGTTTGCGATGCAGTGTTTGCTTGTCCTACCCTACAGGATCTGGAGAAATATTTGAGCCAAATTTAGGAGGGATATGAATGAGTAAATATGTCGGGGATAGATTACCGCCAGTGCTGCATGATTTTTTTGTAAGTGACACAATGGTCGGCGTGGTTTGTACCCTCGATGATGATGGATTTCCCCGAGGTGCACCCATGTCCCAGTTTTATGCTCCCAGCAACCAGATTCTGTTGATGGCGGCACAAAACAAGTCCCGCAGTTATAACAATGCCGTAAGAACGGGAAAAATCGCTATTACCTTTATGGGCGGCAACAATCTGGTCTTCAGTGTGCAGGGGAAAGTGGGCGTACTCCGGGAAGCCATGCAAAGTAATGAGCACCTGGCGGTTCTGGCCATCTTTATTACCGAGGTAAATAGTAATGAGGCCTGCGATGTGGTGGTTACCGGAATCAGCACCCAGTTTCGCAGTCCCCATTGGCAGCAGTTAATGCAAACCTGGTTAGCTGAACTGCGCGGTTATACGTTAGAAGATGTCAGTGTCAGGAGCAGGGTATTCTAAAAAATGATGGGCAATATTTTAGCGGTGCGGGAGAAAAGTTATCGAATGTGGGGATGGCTCGAGCGGATAAAAAAAGGTTAAGAACCAGGCAATCGGAAGGCCTGTGATTGAACGGGCCTTCCGATTTAACGACTATTGACTATTTAACGGCTGGTGGACAGCTTCATGGAAGCGGTCCTAATTTGCAAGTTAGTTCG
>CAZYJA010000351.1:0-2500 GCA_964647245.1 uncultured Syntrophomonas sp.
AGTATGTAAAAGAAAGAACTCATCGTGGAGATCCCATAGCGAAATTTCAGGCTATACAATTAAGAATAGCTGATCTGGCCATGAAATATGAAGCCTGTCGTTGGTTAACTTATCGCCTGGGCAGCTTGGCTAATGATCCTAAAGACCCAATGATATTTGCTAAAGAAGCAGCATTGACCAAGACGTTTGTTTGCGAAACTTTTGTTGATGCGGCTCGCACTGCGATGGATGTGCATGGCTCATATGGATTAATGAACGATTATGCAGTTAGTAGATTATATCGTGATGCTATTCTGGGTCCGCAGGTCGAGGGCGTTGCTGATATGCAGAAAATGATTATTGCCGGGGTTGTATTAAGTGGCTAAAGATAATTAACCCTCTGGTTCGGATACTAGAGAGGTCAAGAAGGAGAGGATTTTAATGTCAGAACATAAGGGATGGGCGACACCAGGTCCAGCGGGCTTAGTAGCTTTAGCAGTAGCTTGTTTTGGTTTCTATGCAATTTTGAGCGGAACCGTCAAAGGAACTGCTGCGCCAGTATTAGGGATATGGCTTTTGGGTGGTTTTGTGGTTCAAATATCAGTAGCGCTTATCGAACTAAAAAATGGTCATGTAACTGGTGGTAATGTATTTCTATTCTTTTCAGCGTTTTTCATGTTAGTTGGCGGACTGGAGTTTATTTTTAAATTCTTTGCGGCAGTTAACAAATGGACAGTTGATTATACAATGGATGGATGGCTATGGTTACCACTATTTATTACCTTAATATTATGGACACCGGCCTATTTAAAGGAAAGTCCAGCAGTAATGAGCGTAGTAGTAATGCTTTTGGATATTGGAGTTTTCTTTGTAACTTTCATGGATATGGGAGTATTAGGTCATCATTATGCTCCGATTGCAGCATATTTCATTGTAGCTGCAGGGTTTGGTGCTCTGTGGGTTGCAGCGGCAATAATTTTAAACACGGCTTTTGGCAAAACAATATTACCGATGCCTGGGCCCATACTTAAATAAGTTCTGAAAAGGCTATTAACAATTTTCTCTTTAATATTAAATATTAAGTGGGAGGAGTCATTTGCTCCTCCCAAATCTAATAAGTTAGTAGATTATTTTAGGGTTGAAGGAGTGTATTTGAGAAATGAACATTGTAGTTGCAATGAAGCAAATTCCCGATTTGCAACAAATTCGTATTAGAAATCGTAAGCCGGTATTGGATGATGTCGCCTTAACATTCGGGAATATAGACAAAAATGCTCTGGAAGCGGGCGTACAACTAAAAGAAGCAACCGGAAGCAATCTAATAGTAGTATCAGCTGGAAATGAGGCTCTTGAAGATACGATAAAAGAAGCCCTGGCAGCAGGTGCCGATGAAGCCTATCTAATTTTGAATGATGAAATGGAGAGTATCGAGAGTTCAGTCAGTGCACGGTTGATTGCCGAAGCAATTAAAAAGATGGATGACGTGGGCATTATACTTTTCGGTGAAGGCAGTGGGGACAACTACTCGGGACAGGTTGGATCCAGAGTCGCTGGAATACTCGGATTATGCCAGGTAGGTTATACCAAAAGCATAAATATAAACGGGAATATAGCTACAATTATCCGTTCTTTGGATGACTGTGAAGAAGTGATAGAAGCAGAACTACCCATAGTAGTTAGTGTAATGGCAGATATAAACGAACCTCGGATACCTTCGGTAAGCCAGATATTAAAAGCAGGGAGAAAACCTAAAGAAATATTGGAAATAGATATAGCGGGGGATAGACAATTACAAACTATAAGTAACCTGGCACCAGAGATGCAACGCAAACAAATTATATTAAATACAGCAGAAGAACTGATAAAAGCTCTGGAAACTGAAGGATTAATTGGGAGGTGATAAAATGGCAGGAATAATGATATACAGCGAAAAAGCGATACTGGCATTCGAACTAATAACTGCAGCCAAAGTTATAGCCAAAGATAGTGGATTAAAAATAAAAGTGATTACTATAAACAATGATGAATTGGCTGAAGAATTGGCGGCTAAAGGAGTAGAGACCTATAAGATTAATAATTCTGAGCTAAGCTTGGCAGATACAGCTGCCGTTGCATCAGCTCTTAAGCAAGTAACAGAGCAAATAGAGACCAGCACGGTACTGCTATCATCCAACCGAAGAGGCAAGGAACTGGCGGGGAGATTGGCTGAGGTACTAAATGCAGGTTGTCTAACCGATGTAAAGAATTTGAAAATTAGTAATACTAAAATAGAATGTATAAGGAATGTGATGGGTGGCGCAACCGTGCCTACCCAGTTAATAACCAGTGAGAGTAAAGTAATTGCCATATCTCCCAAAGCCTATCCAGCAGCAGATAATGAAATTGGCGGGAGTATAAATGAATGTGAAGTTGATGTTAAACCTTCAGGAATAAGACTTATTGAGACCAAAGCAAAAGCAGGAGACAGTGTAGACATAGAAGCAGCAGATGTATTGGTGGTAGTGGGACAGGGAGTGGAAAG
>CAZYJA010000352.1:0-2485 GCA_964647245.1 uncultured Syntrophomonas sp.
GTTCTTGAATTGAATTCGCGAATTCAATTCAAGAACCGTCCCCGAATTTCCCGAACCGTCCCAGAATTTCCACTTTGCTTTTCCCGGACTTAACCTATTCTTTCCAGTACTCGGGCAATAGCATTACCAGAATTGGGTAAATTTCCAGTCGTCCGACCAGCATTAATATGCTTAGAGTGTATTTGCCCAGGTCAGGAATAAAGGCGAAATTCTGAGTTGGTCCTACTTTTGCAAAGCCCGGCCCAACATTACCCAGGCTAGCGGCAGCGGCAGTCAGGCTGCTCCAGATGTCGATGCCCAGTGACGCCAAGACGGTGGTGCCTATAGCTAAAATTAAAATGTAAAGAAAGAAAAATATTAATACGTTGATTAGCAAAGATTCCTTTAGGACTTTTCCCCCGAATCGCAGCGGTAAGACAGCCCTGGGGTGTACCATCTTTTTTAGTTCGATGATAGTGCTTGACAATACAATTAGATAACGGCCAGGTTTTATGCCTCCTGCGGTCGAGCCGGCACAACCACCCACAAACATCATCATGAAGAGCACCCCAATGGCCAGCGGTGGCCAAATATCATAATTGGTGCTTGCAAAGCCGGTTGTAGTTACTATCGATACGACTTGAAACAAAGCAGTCCTTACTTTTTCCTCCCACCCCATAGCCCCTTGTGAACCAAAGGTTAGCGCAATGGAAAGGCTGGCCAAAATGACTATACCTGCATATAACTTGAATTCTGAGTCCCTTAGGTATGTTAAGAGGCTGCGTTTCTTAAAGGCCAGGAAATGGAGAGTGAAGTTCGTACCGGCAATAAACATAAATATAATTATCGTCCATTGAATCCAAGGGCTGGTATAGAAACCGATGCTGGCATTTTTATTTGAGAAGCCACCGGTAGCCATGGTTGCAAAGGTATGACAGAGAGCATCAAAGAGGTCCATTCCCAACCCAAAAAGAATCAAGAAGCAGGCCAGGCTTATAATTACATAGCTCATCCATAGTTTACGGGCGGTATCGCGAATGCGAGGACTTATCTTGTCGGATACCGGTCCCGGGACTTCGGCCTTAAACAATTGGTTGGCTTTTGCTCCCATACCGGCAATGATAGCTACGAAAAGGGCAATAATACCCATGCCTCCTAACCATTGGGTAAGGCTACGCCAAAATAGTAACCCTTTGGGTAAGACTTCTACATCTGCTATTACACTGGAACCGGTAGTTGTAAAGCCGGAAACGGTTTCAAAAAAGGCATCCGCAAACGAAGGCAAATAGCCAGATAGCATATAGGGTAAAGATCCAAAGATCGATGCCACTACCCAGCCCAGGCTAACTAGGAAGAATCCCTCCTTGAAATTGATTGTGTCCTGATGGGGATAAATAAACATTAAAAACAGTCCGCTTAAAATAGTCACCAAAGCTGACAGAGCAATGCTCTCCATAACCCTTTCGTGGTAAGCAAGCGACCAAGCCACCGAGCTTAGCATGGCAATCCCAACAATTAATATAATTCGTCCCATATTGCCAAGTATAACTGATAGTCTTATCAAAATAGTTTGCCTCCGGTAAGGAACAGCCGCTCAACTTTATGAATGCTTTTAAGCAAGGAGAAGACTATTAAGCGATCATGGGCCTCAATTATAAAACTGCCATCCGGGATAATGACCTTATCTTCGCGCACCACAGCTCCAATTACCGAGCCACTTGGGAATTTAATTTGCTGCAGGGCTTTGTTAACCGCAGTTGCTCCGGGTTGAACCCTCAGTTCCAACATTTCAGCTCGTTCCTCGCCAAAGCGGGTAACGGAGATGATATCTCCTATCCGCATATATTTAAGGATGGCTCCAGCGGTTAGCAGGCGCGGACTTAGTATGGTATCGATACCGATTTGTTGGGCCAGGGGCATGACGTCGGTACGCTTTACCTGACAGACGGTTTTCTTTACTCCTAGATTGCGGGCAATCAGGGAACTGAGCAAGTTTATCTTATCATCGTCGGTTACCGCCACAAAGAGGTCAGAAGCTACAATGTTTTCTTCTTCCAACAGTTGGTAATCGCTGCCATCCCCATTAATAACCATGGTACTGCCAAGTTTTTGCGAAATCTGGCGAGCTCTAACCAGGTCTCTTTCAATAATTTTTATGTTCATGGCCGGTTTGTTTTTCTCCAATATTTGGGCCAGGTAATAGCCAGTGCGCCCCCCGCCTAAAATAGTAACATTTTCGGCCCGCTTAGAATGAAAACCCAATAATTTTTCGACATTATTCATATCAGCAGTCCGGGTCATGAGATGGATATGGTCTCCCAGCTGTAAAATGTCTTCTCCGCTGGGCACCAGCATTTTATTTTGGCGCGAAATAGAAACAATATTGTAGGGTATGGAGGTATTAAGATTCCTAATCTTCATACCCAAGAGAGGTGAACTTTTTATTAATTCCAACTCCATCAACTGCACCTTGCCATCAGCATAATAATCTATATTAAGGGCTTCC
>CAZYJA010000353.1:0-2484 GCA_964647245.1 uncultured Syntrophomonas sp.
TAAGTGCACCCAGGATATCACCGGGTCGCATCTTCTTTTTCTTGCCGATGTTGATCCGAATCTTCATTATTTCTGACTCTAATTCAGCGCGGCGGTCACGCTGGGGTGTGGCTCTTTTTGCTTTCCCCAGAGCTTGTTTTGGAATGAGCTCTTCACGGGAGGGGAGCGCTTTCTCCGGGATTTTATAGCCCACATAGTCCTCAATCTCGCGCAGCATTTTCATTTCGCCAGCGGTAATGAGGGTAATGGCAACCCCGGCGTTGTCTATTCGTCCCGTCCGACCGATGCGATGAATGTACTTTTCCTTTTCACCAGGGATGTCATAATTCACAACCAGGCTAAGCTCTTCGATGTCGATACCTCGGGCTGCAACATCTGTAGCAATGAGAAAGGGAAATTCTCCATTCTTAAAACGCTGCATAGTCGTAAGGCGATCCATTTGTTCCATGCCTCCATGCAAACCCCAGCACCTATAGCCCTGAGTTTTCATCCACTGCCATAATAGTTCCACTTTTTCTCTGGTATGACAGAAGACCATACAGCTGTCCGGTCTATAAAGCCAGATAATCTGATTCAGGAGGGCGAATTTGTCATCCTCTTCGACCGCATAATAGTATTGCTCAATTCTAGCGGTGGTTGGATTTATGGATGCTACTTCAATCCTCATGGGGCAGCGCATGTATTTACTGCATATTTTTTCAATAGCATCA
Organism: uncultured Syntrophomonas sp.; assembly: GCA_964647245.1. Taxonomy (GTDB): domain Bacteria; phylum Bacillota; class Syntrophomonadia; order Syntrophomonadales; family Syntrophomonadaceae; genus PHAA01. The sequence goes on from CAZYJA010000353.1 coordinate 711, forward strand.
GGTATGGTAGCCGAGAATAACATCGTTACCCGATCGGGCGGTAAAACATTCAGAATGGCTTCTACTTGATCAATAAAGCCCATATTTAGCATTTCATCCGCTTCATCCAGCACCAGGTACTTGATTTCTGCGAAGCTCACATTTCCTCGCTGCAGGTGATCCAAAATCCTTCCCGGGGTGGCCACAATGATATGGACCCGTTGTCTAAGCTGACTTTTCTGCACATAAATGGGTTGTTGACCGTAAATAGCAGCAACCCGGATGCGATGCAAGCGACCAATATTGGCAATATCCTCCTGGACCTGTACGGCCAATTCCCGGGTGGGGGTAAGCACTAATACCTGAGGGTTTCTTTGTTCCAAAACGATTTTATCGCAGAGCGGTATCGCGAAAGCAGCGGTCTTGCCGCTGCCGGTTTGAGCTTGGACGATAAGATCCCGGCCTGCCAAGGCATGAGGAAGGACCTGCTCCTGGACATCGGTGGGCGTATTATAGCCCAATTTCTCTAAGGCTTGCAATATATCTGCAGAAAAACCATACTGCTTAAAACTTATCCTAACCATTTATAAAAAACCTCATATCCTAACAAAATAGTAGACCTGCAATTATTATCTATTTAATTTACAATCCCGTCCGGTAAATACGGATGGGATTGTTTTTTGCATCGCGCAGCAGGGTGATAATTTGCTTGTTTTTTCCGTTGAATCAAAAATCTTTCTTCCGGTATATGTTTAGAGATATATAATATGAAACCAGCAACATTCCTGCCATTAATGCCGCCACACCTAACAATAGGAGCCAGATTTGGTCGTTAGCTGTTTGCGAAACTTTCTGCAGCCAGTCCTGGTGCCCGTTGTTAATGAGGTAGCCGGCAATCTGGGCTGGAGCGAAGAAGAGCAGCATAAAGAAAAGCATAGTGACGGTGCGAATCCACGGTGCAGAAGTTTTAAAATAGACCGGCATGGACACGGCTGCTATAATTGTCACCGATATGATGGTAGCGACAACGTCAAACAAGTTGATCAGGCGGAGGTTGAAAGGTGCTGGCAGTTGATGAAATCCCAGACCAACCACACCTACTATGACCAGGGCGAAGATCGTACCAATTATGATGGCAATGTATTTGGCGGCTACGACTTCTTGGCGGTTGACGGGCAGGCTGTTTATTATGATATCAGTATTATTCTTGTTTTCCGCTTGGGCTATGCCCAAAATAAGTGTATACGCTATTCCAAAAGCACACATGCTGTAGGTGAAGTTCTGGAAAAGCGGGTTGGTAAAGGCAATAAACAGAAAAATACTGTAGCCCAAGCCGAACCAGAGCATTTTCTTTTGCAGTATGAGTTCCTTCCTAATTAATTGCTGCATTTGTTATCCCCCCTCACGGTAAAAAGTATAATCTGATCCAGGCTGGGCCTTTCGTAGAGAGCCTGGTCTCGAAAAAGGCGTTGGGCTTCAACCGGTTTATCACTTAAAGCTTCAAAACCAAAATCATTTTCCTTGATACCCATCAAAAACTGACGGGATGATTCATTGAGAAGACTCCGGGGTCCTTTGATAACCAGATATTTTTCCATGATGTTGTCAAGGGCATCCGCGCAAACTACCTGACCGTGGTTGATAAAGCAGATATAATCAGCAATTCGCTCCAGGTCGGAGGTGATATGCGAGGAGAACAAAATTCCTCGATTCTCATCCTGCATCTCATTCTGCAGAATCTCCAGCAGTTCTGATCGGAAAAATCGTGAAAACGAGCCGTGCAGGAAACGGCCGT
>CAZYJA010000354.1:0-2459 GCA_964647245.1 uncultured Syntrophomonas sp.
CCTTCGAGTCCGGGCCCGCCAAAGAATACACCAATCCCGAATGATCGCCGTGCACATGGGTAATAAAGAAATCCACTTCCGACCAATCAACTCCTAGATATTCCACCCCCTTTAGTTGTGCTTGCATACATTCCGGCCAGTTGAATCCAGTATCTATAAGCAAACTTCTATCTTTTCCTTTTATTAAATAGGAGTTTAGTATTCTAAGAGGATTCCGGGGCAAAGGGATTTGCAGTTGAAATATTCCCGGCCATACTTCTTCAATCATTATCAATCACTCCTATATTTTTTATCAATATTTAGACGAATAATGTAGTTCTTATGTTAGACTATATTCTAGCAATAAATGTCGCTAAGCAGTTAAATTTTCGCCAACTTTTGTTTCGTCCTGCACCCTTGGCAAAAACAGTAAGTATTACATCCCATTCAGGCAACCATTAGCTTACATTATTCAGAAGTTGCATTCTTATATACAGCTTATTAAAAGAAGGTTTTCATATGATAAAAGACCCACCCACCCAGCAACCCGAAGTCGCCCATTCATTAGGAATGTCGTCTCATATCTGGACCCGAAATTTCATTTTACTATGTTTGGCCAACTTTGTATTGTTCATGGGCACCCAGATGCTCTTTCCCAGCCTGCCAGGATATCTATTGGAAATCGGCGGCCAACAAAAAGATATTGGCTATATGATGGGTGCGTATACCATTGGCGCAATGATCATGCGTCCCATTGCCGGCTGGTTAGTTGATAGCTATGGACGTAAACTGATCATGATTAGCGGTATGGTTTTGATGATAGCTGCCTCTTTACTGTACAACCTGGCAGGAGATGTTGCGTCAATGACGTTGCTACGCAGTTTGCACGGTCTGGCTTTTGGTCTGGTAAGCACCGCTATAGGCACCATCGTTGTAGATAGTTTGCCTATCGGACGTTTGAGTGAGGGCATGGGTTATTTTGGATTAACCTCTTCCCTTTCCATGACGGCTTCACCTGCAGTCGGTTTTTGGCTGATAGGAAAATCTGGCTATCCCCTCCTATTCTCAGCGGTTAGTATTCTCGCAGTGCTGGCTTTTAGCGCTAGTTTACTGGTGAAAGGAACGGCTGCGGTCAGAACATCGACTAGCTCCGCTACCGGAATTCGCGCCAAATTGTTCGAGAAAACTGCACTCTTACCGTCAGGTATTATGTTTTTCCTGGCTGTAGTGTACGGCTCCGTGCTTTCGTTTATTGCTCTGTATGGGGCCGAACGTGGTATTGCCAATGTCGGTTTGTTTTTCTCGGCTATGGCCTTAGCTATGTTGCTTTCCCGGACTACGTGTGGCCGCTGGGCCGACCGGGGCAGCATCGATCTGGTTTTACTAATAGGCCACCTGTCCCTATTTATCGGCATGGTAATAACTGGTTTTTCCCAGGTCATTACCCACTTCATATTAGCCGGAGCATTTATAGGTATTGGTTTTGGCATATGCCTACCCACCTTACAAGCCCTGGCCGTGCGTGATGCACCAGTTAATAGACGTGGTGCCGCCACTGGTACCTTTTTTGGGGCTATGGATTTAGGTATTGGCCTGGGAACAATCCTCTGGGGTTTTGTATTGACGGTTACCAGTTATCAGAACATGTACTTTATTACCTTGTTGCCTATAACGGTGGCTGGATCGATCTACTTTAAAATTAGAACTTCTTATAAGGCCCAAGTGATATCGCGAGAGTAATCGGTTGCTCACCCAGGTTTGTGCAGAATCCACCAGATCAGATTTATCAGCTAAACAAATGATTACCTAAAAGCTATAAATCAACCTGTCCAGGCCATTTTTCAATCAGGGTTTGACCCACCAGTTTTTATCCCGGTACAGTTTTTGCACTTCTTTTAATTGCCCTCTTTCGGCATTATATTTATTTTTCATATCCCTGACCCATCCATCAAAGTGTTCGGCAATATTTTCTGCCGAAAACCTATAGTGGTGGGGCGGAGCAAAGCTGGGAATATTGTCAGCCTGCAAAATCCCCTCAACCGAACAAATCGGACATGCAATTTTATTATCAGGAAGTAAACGGAATATATCTGAACCACAATTAGGGCACTCTCTAATCCCCGGAACATATGCTTCCTTGACAAATAAATTCTCTCCCAAGTGACGGGCATACTCTAAATTAGCCGGATTCATCAATGATTCGCCCGGCAGGGTAGCCTTAACCTGCCAGCAATCTATTATTTTCATCTGCAGCAGTCGGGGCATAACGAGTGCTGCCGACTTGGTATAACCCTCCCACCCGAGGCTGCCATATGGCACTACCACAATGCATGGTTTACCAGCTGTTAAGGCTGTAAACTTAAAAGCACTTACCATCCGATCACTCAACAGCTTATAATACCCATGGGGACCCAGCAAATAGATAGGTACTGCAATAATTAGCGCATCGGCCTGCTTTATCTTATCAAAAACGAAATTGA
>CAZYJA010000355.1:0-2446 GCA_964647245.1 uncultured Syntrophomonas sp.
TAAACCTGGCAAACGCAGCGGTGAAGAATTTGAATTTTATGTACCTCCTGAGATTCTTGCCGAATTGAAAAACAAGGTCTAATTTATTATGCCGGGGGTGTTCCCCGGCTTTTCTGATGGAGGGTATATTATGAATGTTGAGGAATTAGATTTCAAAAACCAGCTTTTTGACCTGGAGAGTGAACGGCGGGTAATATCTTCTATGTTACATTCCGAGGATGCATGTATAGAAGCTTATAATTCCCTGCAGGTTACTGACTTCTATTCACCCCAGCATGGTACGGTTTTTGAATTAACCAGCAGTCTGTATGAACGAGAAATAAGGCCTACCTATGTCGAATTGATAAAGGAAGCTCATACCCTGGGCATACTTACTAATTCCCGGGATATTGAGGATTTAAAATACATTGCTGAACACTATATTGATGACGGGAATATAAAATACTGGATCAATAAGGTTCGGGATAAAAGCCGTTTGCGGAAATATGAGAGTTTTCTGCGCCGAAGTTACCAGGTCTTAAAGGAAGAGTTGGATCAGGACGTAGAGCAGATATTAATGGCGGCTGAAGAAGAACTTACTAACCTAACCGCACTGGAGATTGACGACCATGTTGATACTCCCCAGGATATGGCTAAACTAGGCTATGAAGAGGTAGAACGGCGGTTTTTGCGCTACAAGGATATTAAGGAATTACATCAGGGGGTTATCCCTCTGGATGGGCTTCCGACCGGATTTTATAATCTCAATAAAGTAACTCTGGGTTATAAGCCGGGGGATTTAATAATACTGGGGGCACAGACGGGGCACGGCAAGACTTCTTTTGCCTTACATACGGCCAATGCAGTGGCGATAAGAAATAAGAATAATCTGCTATACCTTAATACCGAAATGAGCAGGCCTCAAATAGCCCTGCGCTGGGGTTCGATCCTATCCGGTATCGAACATGAAAGGGTTCGCAGCGGCGAAATAAATGAATCTGAATTATCGCGGATATTACATGGTTATTCACAGCTGGGGGAGAGTGGCTTTTATTCGTATCCATGTCCCAACTTAACCCCGGAGAAGACCATTTCTATAGCCCGCAAGTTCAAGGCCCAAAAGCAAATAGATATGATGATAATAGATTATATCGGGCGAATGGATAAACAAGATTCCCGGCTGCAGGAGTGGCAGGTACTGGAACAAATCATTAAAACCCAGAAGATGCTAGCCCAAAACCTGCAGATAGTAGTTATGTGTCTGGTGCAGTTGAATCCGGATGGATCTCTGCAAGGAGCCAAAAGGATGAAGAACGAATGTGATCTGATGCTGAAGCTCAGTCCCATTCCGAAAGAAGAAATGGAAGAAAGCGAAGAGTTGAAAAAGTTTGACACTATGCCCAACTATGCCATATTTATTGATAAAAACCGCGATGGTCAAAGCGGTATTCGCATACCCATTTATTTCGATTTGCAAAAACAAGTGATGAAGGATGTAAAAAGGGTAACTATATAATGGCCTCAACCGACATCAGATTGAAAAAGTTATATGATTCGATGGGCACCATGATTTCCAATCTTCATCTGCAAAAGGGCAATCTCAGCCGCGAGGAGATGTATTTCCTGCTGTCAATGCTGGATTATACTTTGATGGGAACCAGTGACCCTGATTTTATGGCGTTATTAAAAGAGTGGCAGAACTCCCGACTGGATCCTGAGGTTAATGAAATAATCAAAGCTACCTTGATGACTATTGATTTAAAAAAACCAGCCTCTATTTCAAAAAATGTAGAGATTATTCGTGGTCTAATAAGGTATAATAATGATTTGAGAGAGAGTTGAGAGTGCTAAGTAGAGCAGTAGGATGGGGAGGAAGATGATGTCAGAGATGAAAATATGGAATCGGGCCATGGAATGCATGCCCCGCGAGGAAATGGAAGCTTTGCAGTTGGCGAAGCTGAAAAAGATGTTGCATTATGTCTACGATCGTTCCAGCATTTATAGACAAAAATTTGATGACATTGGTTTTAAACCGGATGATCTTAAGGGTTTACAGGACTTGAGCAAGCTGCCCTTAACGGTAAAAGATGACTTCCGGGATGGCTATCCCTTTGGCATGTTTGTGGTACCTATGGACCAGGTGGTACGGCTACATGCTTCTTCCGGGACCACCGGCAAGCTAACCGTGGTAGGCTGCACCAAAAACGACATGGAAAATTGGACTGAGGTCTTGGCCCGTATGATTACTATGACGGGGGTTACTTCTGCGGATGTTACCCAGATCGCCTTCGGTTATGGTTTATTTACTGGTGCCCATGGACTGCAATATGGTATGGAGAGGGTTGGAGCTACGGTTATTCCCATTTCCGGCGGGAATTCCGAGAAACAGCTCATGGTTATGAAGGACTTTGGTACCACCGCGTTGGTATGCACCCCTACTTATGCCTTACACCTGGCCGAAGTTGCG
>CAZYJA010000356.1:0-309 GCA_964647245.1 uncultured Syntrophomonas sp.
TCTATATCCAGTTCGGTCATATTTAAACTTTCTACGAAGGCATCAATGACCCGTACAGGGTTATCCTCATCCAGAAGTTCTTCCAAGGTTATTGCATAGAGTTGCATTTGGTCGCGGTCTTCTCCACGTATATATCCCATAGTTGACACCCGCCTTTACACACCATTGCTTCTCTCTTATATGGTAATTATAGCAAAATACGGGCATGCTTGGTGTCTTTTCGGACAGTCTGACCAGATTATCTACCATCTATTGATAAAAAGAATTTTATCGGCGGGTGGTTTTATTTTGCCCTGAAAAGCCGAAGAT
>CAZYJA010000356.1:319-2439 GCA_964647245.1 uncultured Syntrophomonas sp.
TATGTTTGACGGGGCAGCTTTTATCGTTTTGTGGGGTTATTTTAGTAATGACAAGCCATAACCCCTTTTGTTTTTCCGTAGTATTTATTACATTGTTTGCGTGGGATAAATAGACAGGACGATATGGAAGTGAATACTGATGTCATGATTTGCGCCGAAACACCCTATGCGTTTTAAAATACCACCGCAACATAAACCGCAACAGCAGTATACCTAAGCTTAAATATATCAACACTTTGATGATTATAAGAAAAATGCTGGTCCAACTCGGCTGAGTGCTGTTTCTTTCTGTAGAAGAAGCGGTGCATATATTGAGCGATCCCAGGTCAGGATACATTAAGTTACTGGCAGTTCTAAGATACATTTTCATCTGCAGGGCAGCCTGTGAGTGCTGGCTATCGTTCACCAGTTGGTAATCAACTATAATATCCTCCGGGCTGATACTTTTTTGGATCAGCCGGGTGACGCTTATATCCTGGTTTTGAGATAAAATATTCTGAATGACTCTTGTTTCGTCGTTGCCTCGTGAAGGGTTCACAGAGGCAGTTGGAAGAATCCTGGTTTCAATAAACTGGTTAAATCCGTAATCAAACAGGGCTATGGTGTCTGTATACACCGCATAATTCTGGCTTTTCATGACCACCACAATGAGTTCCCTCTCTCCCCGTCGCGCAGCCGTCACCAGGGTATTCTGGGATATCTGAGTGTAGCCAGTCTTGCCGCCGACCACCCCCTGATAATAATACTTATTTGTGGTGAGCATTCTATGCTCCGACCATAAATCACGCGATTTAGGTTGCTTGTTGGTAGGGGGGATAGTATAGCGAACTGTCCCGAAAATCTCTCTGAATTTATCATTCTGTAAGGCTGCTCGGGTGATTATGGCCATGTCATAGGCCGTGCTCACATGCGATTCGTTCGGCAATCCATGGGGATTAACAAAGTTAGTGTTTAACGCCCCGGCTTCACGGGCGCGCTGGTTCATAAACTGGGCAAATTCTGAATCGCTGCCGCTGATGTGTTCGGCAATACCGTTGCTGGCATCATTGGCCGACGGCAACATCGCTGCCATTAAAGCCTGTTCCAGGGTAATCTGTTCGCCATCTTGCAAGGCAATATGGGAAGATCCTCTCAAGATACTGAAGACCGCTTCCCTGGACATGGTAACCATATCTTGTAAGTTTCCATGTTCCAGTCCCAGAAGAATAGTCAGTATTTTAGTAATGGAGGCTGGATAGAGCTGCATATGCATGTTTTTCTCATACAAAACCTGCCCGGTTTTAGCATCCATCAGCACAGCAGATTCTGAAACGATCTTGGGCAATTCATCATCTGCTGCTGCAGCTTGGTTATAAACCGGACTGATCCAGAGGAGCACCGTCAGCAGAATGGCAATATATTTTTTCACCGGCTGCTTAATCTTTGCAGCATCAGTATTAACATTCATAATAAAATCCCTGATCATTTTTAGCGATATTCATTAGTAATTATAGTCTCCCTTTCCGCGAGGTCAGAAATCAGATCCTGAGTATTAATAAAAGGAAGCAAATTTAAAACCTGGAGCCATCGCAGGCGCATCGTGCTCCTTTTTCCCTTTATGTATTATGCAACAACAATTCTTTAATTTGAATACGGAAGAAAGTTTTTTTGAAGAAGAATCCTAAAAATAATGCTGTCGGGAGGTTCGTTTTCCAGACAATAAAATACCATCATTGTTTGGATGGGGTGCTTATGGATGATACAGACCAGAGTATACGAGCACTTTTTTGCTGCCCGCTGCCGCCCATTTAAGCGAAGCGCCTATCTGTACTGCGCCCCAGCCGCTCTCTATGTCATATCCCGGTTTACCGATGTCGAGCGCCGACGCGCACAAAATGTGTCGCGCCTGAGAGGGCGTGAGCTCCGGATGCTTCGCCAGCAAAACCGCCGCAGCGCCGGAAACGTAGGCTGCGGCATACGAGGTACCGAAAGTTTTGGTCGTCGTACCGCCTTTTCGCAGCACCCGTAAATCGTCGCCGGGCGCGCAGAGGGCGACCGAGGCATTTCGCTGGGAGAAGGAGGCGACATACGCTTTTGCCAAGGCAATCGGAGAACTGGAAGGTTTAGATAAAAGCACGCAG
>CAZYJA010000357.1:0-2437 GCA_964647245.1 uncultured Syntrophomonas sp.
AGGAATATAATTAAATTCGTTCTGAATTGCATGGAAGGCCTCGATTATTCCTCCCTTCTTGTCTTTGCAACCGACAATGATATCCTTGTAATTAGCCACGATACCACCTCCTTCCTCTCTAAAAATTATTTAAATTCCATACCCATTCTGATAAATGGTACCAGGAATTATTATAATGACCCCAATTACCCAAATAAAAAACCCCCCGCTCAGGCGAGAGGCATTAATTATCATTGCCAAAACTTCGCCCTACAATAACCTAAACCAGGAAATGCAAAGATATCCTGACTAAGGTACATTTAAGGCTCCTTTCCAACAATGGGAGGCTAATCCGTTTACAGATTAACCCAATGGTTTTCTATCATGGCAAAAGCTGTAGATAGATAAACTCGGAGCTATTAAATTGTAATATTCCAGCTATCCATCAGCAGTATTGCTCAAAAATTCACATATTCAATTTTATATTCGATATAGGTGTCCGATCTTCCTTCCCGACAAACAAAGTATACCATTTCTTTATTATATGTATAATGTATTCACACAGTATTACAACTGAATCTATTGCATAAACCTTGCTGTTATCTGGTTTTTTTTAAACAATGATTCTGTTCTCATCTATGATACTTGGTTCAACCTGGCAATTATGGTTTAATCCTTCTGTTGCCCGTACTTTTGAAAGCCAATATTCAGTAGCTTAGTCTGTTGGGGTGAAAGCGTATTCACCTTGCCGAGCATATTAGCTAATAATGCTACCCGGGCGGTTTCTTCCGCAACGCAGCAAACCTTTAGGGCACCGGCAACACTAGTCCCTACCCCTACCAGACCATGGTTAGCCAAGAGCACTGCTTTCCCGGCCCCCAGCGTTGTAACCGCGCAGTGGGCCAGTTGTCCTGAACCGCACATGGCGTAAGGTGCAGTCTGGATCTCATGACCTATAACCTGGGCGGTTTCTTCCAGTATAACCGGAATACTCATGCCCGCTACCGCAAAAACAGTGGCATAGGTACTATGCACATGTACCACTGCATTTACATCCGATCGATTACGGTATATTTCGGCATGCAGAGGAGATTCGACTGAGGGTTTCCATTTTCCTTCCACCACCTGTCCGTGGTCATCAACCAGAATAATATCTTCTATGGACATAGTATTATAATTCATTCCGGAAGGGGTGATCAACATCAGGGGTTGGTTCTTGATTTTGATGCTTACATTTCCCCAGGTACCGATAACCATTTTAGCTCTCGATATCTCCTGGGCACTGTTTAGTACCTCCCGACGTTCTTCCAAATATCTCAATATGATCCCTCTCCTTCCATAATAGCCAGGCCAGAGCCAAATTGCTCAGGATGGCACAACTAACCAACCTGGATAGTTAGTCCATGACCAATGCCTGCCGGGTCAGCCCATCGGCCATCGGCGGTGTAATAATACCTTTTTCCGTTATTATTCCATTTATCAGGGTAGCCGGAGTTACGTCGAAGGCCGGGTTGAACACTTTAGCCTCCGGCACCGTAATATAGTTCCCCCCTAATCTTCGCACTTCCTCCTGATTACGTTCTTCAATTGGTATTTCCTGGCCCGAACCAAGACTTAAATCAATCGTCGACCAAGGTGCAGCTACATAGAAAGGAATATTATGATAGCGAGCCAGAACTGCCAGAGAGTAGGTGCCTATTTTATTCGCAGTATCGCCATTGGCGGCTATACGGTCGGCTCCAACTACCACTGCCCCCACTCCTCCCAGGCTCATAAGATGACCCGCCATGTTATCGGTTATCAGAGTGACTGGTATTTTGTCCTGCATAAGTTCCCAGACGGTTAGCCGGGCTCCTTGTAAAACCGGACGCGTTTCACAGGCCCAAACCTGTTTCACTTTGCCCATTTTATGAGCTGAACGAATAACCCCTAAGGCAGTTCCGTAGCCACAAGTAGCCAGTGAACCAGCATTACAGATAGTCAAAACATCGGTGTGGGGCTTAATCAATATCTGTCCTTGTTCTCCAATCGCATTATTGATCTTAACATCTTCACTGAACATATCTTCCGCTTCATTCAGTAAGCGCTTGGCCAGGTCGGGCAGCTCCAGGTTCTGATTGGCATCGAAAACGGTTCGCATACGATTTATAGCCCAACATAAATTTACGGCGGTGGGACGGGTTGATGCTAATAATTGTTCCGCCTCCTGGTAATAGTCCTGCAGTTGACCCCGGGAACCGGTGTAATTGATCACGGCTAAAGCTAAAGCAAAAGCAGCCGTTACTCCAATTAGCGGAGCTCCCCTGACCTTTAGCAGCTTGATTGCCTGAGCCAGATCCTGATGAGTGAACATTTTCTCATATTCCATCTGGGCTGGCAGCCGATTTTGATCCAGTATTACAACCGCACCAACAGCGGCATCAAAGTAAATCGTACAAATCAAACTTCGCTCCCCCTC
>CAZYJA010000358.1:0-2437 GCA_964647245.1 uncultured Syntrophomonas sp.
TTATTTAGGTGGATATTATACACTTTTCACACGGTCTGACGTCCCGGTGTAACGCGGTGTAACGGAGGGGGAGAAAATCGATGCTTAACAAAATAATAATGAACAAAAAGCTCTGTATAGCCTTAGCATTAATAGCGGCGACAGCAATCTGGCTGGCAATCTATTTCATTACAAATTCCAATTCGGCTTCCGGAACGGTTATAGAAGTAAAGGCCTTGAATACTACCGGGCATGGGGTGAAGATCGATACGGATTTTCTGCTTAAATGCTCGGCACCTATCAACGAGCAAGCGGTCAGAAATAGCCTTGTGGTAACACCTTCAATGAACTATACCCTTAAACACCAGTCCGGAAATCAGTATATTCTGAAATTTGATGAGCAGCTAAAGCCCGATACCATTGTAAGCTTTATGCAAACTGATACGGTCCAACCTTATTCATGGGCATTTCAGACTGAGAATGTCTTGCGGGTAACTCAGACCCTCCCCGCCGACAAGGCCAAAAGAGTTCCGGTCAATACAGGTATAGAAATCAGCCTGTCTTACCTGGATGTGACAGATATCCAGAGCAGCTTTAAGATTGAACCGGCGGTTGCCGGAAAATATGAGAAACATGGCAAGACCTGGGTGTTTGTCCCGGATGGTCTTTTACCCAACACCCTTTATAAAATTACAGTCGATAAGGGTCTGAAGTCATCGGGTGGTGAGCTTTTAGGCGAGGATTATACTTTTTCATTTCGAACCAACGATACCTCACCCGACAACAATTACCTGTATATAAACGGAGAAGCTGCGGAGACCTTCGCTCCCGATGTCACACCAGTCATAGAGGTCAGGGCCGGCGGTCAGTACAATTCAGCTGATTTCAGGGTGCGGGTGTTGAAGTTCGCCGATGCCGGTTCCTATCTAAACGCTCTTCAGGCCAGGCATGATTATATAAACGATCAGCTCGGTTATGAAAATAATTATTTTGCTTCATTGGAAGGTTTGGAGCAGGTAGCGGATTTTACAGCCGCGATTAAAAGAGAAAACCCCCAGCAAAATTGGGCGACTGCCTATATCGTGTTGCCGGATAAGCTTCCCGAAGGCCATTACCTTATTGATGCCGCAGCCGACAATACGAATGATGACAACGCCGGACACGTACAAAAATTTGTGCAGATTCACCCTTATGCCGTGTATGTCATGTCCGTAAATGGATCGGAGCTGGTCTGGGTAAATGACACGGGCAATTCGTCTCCGGTTGCGGGGGTGCAGGCAGACATTAACGGAATAAGTTCGATAACTGCCGCCGATGGAACCGCCCGCATCGACACGCCTGGATCTGGTACGGACAGCTTCAATGCGCTGACGGTTAAAGGTGCTGGAATTCCTTTCGCAGCCGAGCTGAGTCTGACCAAGCCCGATGATTCGCGCAAGATCGATGAGCAGTTTTACACCTATATCTACACCGATCGGGAAAAATATCAGCCGACCGATACCGTATCGATATGGGGAGTCGTTCTTGCCAAGGACGGTAAATCAATTCCGCCCCGGGAGGCCGAGCTGCAGCTAAATGTAGGGGCACATGACAAAACACCCCAAAAAACCAAGGTATCCCTGGATGATTCGGGTGCTTTTGCAGGGAAAATCGCAATTTCCGGTCTGGCCTCCGGTTATTATAATCTGAAGCTGGTTGCAGATAATTCGTCCTACTGTTCCACTAATGTGGTGGTGGGAGAATATACTAAACCTTCCTATTTAATTGAGGCTAGTACCGATAAACCGGCCTATTTTTCCTGGGAGTCTATAAACCTGACCGGCAGGACGTCATTTTTCGATGGAACTCCGGCAGGAAATATGCTATTTGACGTGTACAACGGCGGGGGAGTAGATAAAAACCTGAGGGTAAACAGCGATCAAAACGGGATGTTTCAGACCGGCCTTAAGTTCAAGGATACTCAAAATTCGTGGCATCCGGATTCTCTTTACTACTCAATCAATACGGCGGGCGCAGAGGATGCCAAATCCCACACTGCTGGTTCGGTCATAGTGTTCCCCCGAGATACCATGATGCAAACCGCTTTGCAAGATAATCCTGACGGCTTCTCGATAAACGTGAACACCAACCGCATCGACATCAGTTCAGTTAAAAGCGGGCAGGACATTTACACCGACAATTATGCGCATATCAAGGGAGCGGGGGTCGATATACCTGTCACCGTCAAGATTATCGAAGTAACCTGGAACAAAATTCCGGAAGGCACCTATTACGACTATATCAATAAGGTCACTATACCCAGATATCGATATGAGAAATCTGAAAAGCAGGTAGAAACGCGCACCGGGATTACCCAAAACGGCAGCCTGCTGATTGACAAGCTCAGCTACAGCAATACCGGTGAGCACTATTTCTATGCTCTGGTTGAGGGTGCCGATACCCGGGGGAGTGCTATCAG
>CAZYJA010000359.1:0-2410 GCA_964647245.1 uncultured Syntrophomonas sp.
TTATTTAGGTGGATATTATACACTTTTCACACGGTCTGACGTCCCGGTGTAACGCATGTAACGAACGTCTCGGTGTAACGCGGTGTAACGCGGATTATGTGAGTGCTACTCCTTCTTCCATAACATACTCGGCAATATTCCGGCAGTGATCACCTATTCTTTCTAGATTGACCAGCATATCTAGGAATACCGCCCCGTTATTACCATTGCATATTCCTTCGTTAAGCCTTCGTATGTGGGCTTTGCGGTAAGTGGCCTGCAGATCGTCTATTTTTTCTTCATAATGCAATACTTCTTTGGCCACCGATAAGTCCCGCTTTTCCAAAGCTCTATAAACTAGAAGTATACTGGTATTGGCGGCTTCAATTATGGTTTCCAGTTCTTCCCGGGCTTCACCCGAGAAGACGACCTGATTTTTTTGGGCATAATCTGCTTGTTCGATAATATTCTCGCAGTGATCACCAATCCGCTCAATATCATTGAGAGATTGCAGAATAAGATTGGCACTGATCGATTCCGCCTTGGATAACGGCTTCTGTGAGACCAACACTACATAATCAGTTATTTCTCTTTCCAAACGGTCGATAGCATTTTCCAATGCCTGTCCCTTCTTAAGTGACGACTCCTGCGGGTTATTAAAATAATCAATGGCACTATTAAACATCTCATAGGCCAAAAACGCCATATACAAGGTTTCTCTTTTCGCCTGGGCCAGGGCTATGGATGGATTATTCAAGAACCTGCGGTCAATATATTTAGGCGCGTAGGGATCATAAGCTTCAGCTTGGTCCGGAATCAATTTGGTGACAATATAGGCAATGACAGCCACGAAAGGTAATTGTATAATCACATTACTTAGATTAAAAACTGCATGCGTTTGAGCAATCTGCAGCTTTATATTCAGGGTTTCCCAGGTGCCGGTAAAACCAGGCAGGAAAACAAATAAATAATTGGTTAATAAAACTACCAATTTTTCAAAAAATCCCATCATAAATAGGGGCAGAAAAATAATTGTTCCCACGATGTTAAACAACATATGGGTGAGTGCCGTTCTTCGAGCTGCGACACTGGCTCCAAGACCGGCCAGCAATGCCGTGATAGTCGTGCCAATATTGTCTCCAAACAGAATCGGTACGGCCTGGTGATAGGTTACTGCACCCTGATACGCCAACTGCTGCAGGACACCAATCGTGGCACTGCTGCTTTGGACCAAGAAAGTAAAAATCATTCCTATCATCACCCCGATGAAGGAATTATTATCGATACTGGTCATTAAATCGGTAAAAAAGGCCAGGTCCTTCAAAGGTTTCATACCACTGCCCATAAGGGTTAGTCCATAGAACAGAATCCCAAAACCCAATAGCGATTGCCCTATCACTTGGGGTTTTTTGTTCTTGGAGAATAAAAATATCAGGGCACCCAAACCGAGAAGGGGCAAGGCATAATCCTGCAAATTGAAACCGATCAGGTATGCGGTTAAAGTGGTACCTATATTAGCTCCCATTATTACCCCAATGGCCTGGCGCAAAGTAAGAATTTGAGCATTTACCAGCCCCACGGTGAGAACCGTGGTAGCACTGCTGCTCTGAATTATGGCTGTAACCAGTGCACCAGTCATCACTCCTCTTATCGGACTGCGGGTTCCCTTTTCAATAATCGTCCTCATTCTATCACCGGCTAGTGATTGCAGACCCTCAGTCATAAAGCGGAGGCCGAACAGAAACAATCCCAGGCCGCCGATAAATGGAAATAGAATTTCCGATACTGTTACAGACAAATAATTACCTCCCTAATAAACTGGAAACTGATTTCGTTCCATACTAGTATACCTAACTAGGGGCTAACTTAAAATATATACCCTCATTTGTACCCCTGGCATCTATATATTCCTGCCAGGGAATGCAAGTTTAAAAGGACCCCTAAGGGTCCTTTTAATAGATTATACTCCATACTGGGGTGGAGGCTGACCTACATATAGGTTGCGCTAATTCTAGAACCCGGCTCACCTTGTAATGAGTCAGTTAACTGCCTAACGACCATATCAATTTAATAAAACCCAAATAGGATCGGAAATAGAAATGCTACAATTGCTGTCCAGATGAAATAAACATTCAGATACCCTGTCTGCCATTTTTCCAACTTAATAAAAGCACACTTTCTCTTGAAATAAACAACGTATAGCCACGCAAGGCCACCTAAGTTACCTAACAAAATTAGATTTTCTCCCAGCGCTGCCAGCTTATTGGGAGTGATACCAAAGGCCGATAAGCGGAAAAGTATGGCGGATAAAGCCACCCCATCGATTATGAGAGCGGTCAGTATTAGGGCTAAATTCAGATAATCAAACAAGTTGGGCGGTTGCTGATCGTCGCGTGACGATATAACGTATAATACCAATCCCAACACCAAA
>CAZYJA010000360.1:0-2390 GCA_964647245.1 uncultured Syntrophomonas sp.
CAATGTACTCCTCCTGATCAGGTTTTCCCCACTTCTCTTTTACGGTTTCGATTACCGTAGTCTCAACTGGGAATTCATTGTTTATAACCTGGCCTTGCAAGGCTAATTGCATAATCTTATTTAGCAATTCGGCAGGTTCATTTTGCTTTTCCTTAGTAGCGGAGCTGTTTTCTATAACACTTTCAGGTGCCGGGGGAACAGGTTTCGGGGTTTCATTTTTGTTTGAAGTGCATCCCGTTAATACGGATAGGCATAGAATGAACAAGGCAACTATGAATATATATCGGTTTAGGTTGACCATTTTTTCATCTCCTTATTAATTGTGTATATAGACCGGCGTCCCCGCTGGAATATTATCATAAATCCACTTAGCATCATCGATGTTTAAACGTACGCATCCATGGGAAGCGGGATTACCTAACTTTTGGGCCTCGTCAGCTATTATGTTTTTTTCCTGGTCCATGGGGATACTATGAAATAGGTAAACCCCCCATTCTTTAAACGAGACCCACCACTGTGCCCCTTGCTGATACTTGTCACTAAAAAACCATTCACCTCGATTTTGAATAGTAAATCTACCCAGAGGGGTGGAATTGTTTTTTCCGGTAGAGACAATCCATTCTTTTATCAGTTTGTTGTTATCATAAACCCGCGTTTTTTGTTCGGTAATATTAACATCGATGCGATAATTTGACGGAGGTTGATTGCTGCCATTCTTTACGGCAGAATCTTGACTCTTTTTATCTTGCCCCTTTACATCGCTAACATTCGGCGAATCGGTCTCAGGGTTAATTGGCAGATTGGCTGGAATATTATCCTCGCCCAGACTGCGGGCAATTGGTGGATTTTCTTCAGACTTAATTGAAATTGCATCTGCTAGGTTGCTATCACCTAGCGAATTGTTAATATCTATGATTACAAAGAGTACCACTAACATTAATAACCCAATGGAAAACAGCCTTTTCAATTTCTTCACTCCCCCGAAATAATGATTATTGCTATAAACAAGTGGATTGGACTATTGATATAATGAGGCTAGCCATAGCAGTTAAATAATTTCCCAACGGGTGCAAATCGGCAATTGTGCCGATTTGCAATCCCCGGGCATAGCCTTATGATTATTGATAATTATTTTTGAACATAGACTGCGAGTTAACGAGGATCGTACCCGACCACTGACCAGATGCCGGTTTCGTCTTGCCGGACAAGCCGCTTCAAGTAGACCTTTTTAACGGGGCCGGAGGTTACCTCGACTACTGCCTCAACCCCGTTATTGACAACCAGTTCAAAAGCTGTCGGACCTATTTCGGGTTCGCCGACCATACCTACGGGCGATACTTTCAGGTTCACAAAAGTCAGTGATACTTGCAACGGATCAAGCTGCCACGGGCTGCTGCCTCGGTCTACCTGTTGTTGATCAGCTTGGCTTATAGCCATGTCCACTGCAACCGGGACCTGGGCCTGGTCCGCCAGGTTTTGACTGGCATCTGGCAGGGTGAGATCAGGGGCAATCTGACGGGCCAAATCCACCCGCTGGGGACCTTCGACTTGTATTTCTATTCCGTCCTGCAGCCAGCGCAAGCGTTCCCACCACACTTCGAGCGGACCACCGGCAGCTTAAGGTTTTAACATAAGTATCCTGAGTTATTTCCTCGGCCTCCTCCCGGTTTTGGACTTTAAAATAAATAAAGCGATACAGAGGTTCCCAGGTGCTGACAGAGTTGTTCTATGAATTTGGAATCACTTTGGGCAGTATATTTTATCTTATCAACAGTAGTCACAAGTGTTACACCTTCTTTCCCGGCCGGTTGGGTTACACCAATAATAACGAATACGATTGCTAAATGTTACATGTAAAATTATGGAGGATGGTTATAACATAGGGAACCAGGATGGTTGGGTTATCATGACTTAGGTTGCCACTTCGATTATCAGACATTCATCTTTGCATCTAAGCCAAGAGATCGCTTTAATTATATCTAGCCAATGAACTAGTCGGCAGACTCTGGCAATACTTCAGGACCAAGATCAAATTGCCGGTTGTGTTTTTAAATGCTGAAGTTTGTGGGATAATGCCAATAAGAGTGATTAGTAGCTATCAAACCAGATTTGAAAGGGATTAAATATGAACTTTTTACCGATAAATCGGGCTGATCTTGAACAAAGGGGTTGGGAAGAGCTGGATGTAATCATCGTCAGCGGAGATGCTTATGTTGACCATCCGGCCTGGGCGGCCGCGATCCTGGGGCGATTCCTGGAACATAAGGGCTACCGGGTGGGGATTATTGCCCAGCCTGATTGGCGAAATCTCGATGATATCAGACGACTGGGGCAGCCCAGGCTATTTTTTGCCATCTCCGGGGGCAACATCGACAGTATGGTTAATCATT
>CAZYJA010000361.1:0-2390 GCA_964647245.1 uncultured Syntrophomonas sp.
CACCAAGTCATACTGGAACCACATTTTGGACATGTATGAATTGGATGTTTTGTAATGTATCCACACTTAGGATTGTCGCAAGAGCTGTTTGGAATATTAAAGGTAAGATATGTACATCCTTCCTGTATAGCAAACTCTACTTCCCCGGGGGTAAATAAATCCAGAACGGCCTGACGTCCATGACCTACAACCAGGACAATCCTGGCCACGCCTACCTGTCTCGCTGCATCTGCAACATGAACCACCATAGGCTTTCCGGCTACCCGGTGAACTACCTTGGGAAGCCGGGAACGCATGCGTACCCCTTTTCCAGCAGCCAGTATTACCGCAGTAAATTTCACTTTTCTTATACCTCTCCTTATGATGACTAAAATTTTCGAGGGCTAGCCTCGAAGCATGTCCTACTGTATTATAACTCTTTATCACAGCGACTGTAAAAATTTTATCGTTCTGGAGCAGGAACGGTGAAGTGATAATTTAGCGGCTGAAATCAATGCCTCCCAGGTATTCCTGGGCTAATGCGAGGTCGCAGGGTTTATCCACGTCCACCCCCACTTCAGCATATGCAGATATAATCCCCTTACCTCGAATTCCTACCACCTCAAAAAACCTTTGCTCCGCCATTTGGATGCTGAGTTGGCCCAGGATATATTTCCATACCAGGCCCAAACCAAATAGTCTCGCCATTGCCAGCGGGTTCTTGCGGCGGTTGAATAATTTGACTCCCATTGCCAAGCAGGCGGGTATCACTTTGGAACGTAATAAAAACAGGTTTCCACCCGTGAAGGTACCTTCTTTTAAACGCACATAGGTCCGCACGACTCCCGGGTACTTGAGATCATTTACCTCCTTGCGAGTCAGGGGATAATAAAAATCGGCCGACGTCGCTTCACAACAGTGTAAAAAATCATTAATCGCTTCCGACGTAATAAATGGAACATCGGTAGGTATTACTAAAACTTTTTCACTTAATCCCTGGTATTCCATGCTATAAGCTGCCTGGGCAAAGCTATCGATGGCGTTCTCGCCGCCCTCTGCAAAGAACAGCTTATCGTCACGGGGCAGAATATTGCGCAGTGCTTCTACCGGTCCACTTATTATAATCTTGTTGATGGCCGGGGTAGCGCGTAGAGCACTATAAACGTAATAAATCATGGGATAGTTGCCAATAATAATTAACGCTTCCTTGTCATAGGGAGCTATTTTCCTCAGATCACTGCTGTTTTCGCCCCCGGCGAGTATGACAGCATCGTATTCCATCTTTTTGCCTCCATTATTATCTTATGGGAAGACCTTCCTTTTTAAGCGATTCTATGAGTACATGTTCAGCATTTTCGATATGTTCCTGGGCTGTATTGCGAGATCTTTGAATATCCCGAGATTGGATCGCTTCCACTATCTTCTTATGCTCATCCAGGGACTTGCGCATCCGGCCCGGAAACGACAACGAGGTTAACCGAAACCTTTGAATTTGCTCCCGCAGGTTACTGATTATTGAACTAAGTCGTTCATTGCGACTAGCCTGGTAGATTAATTCATGAAACTTGGTATCTACCTCTACCAGTTTATCAATATTATTCTGGGCTATAGCATCACGCTTTTCCACCAGCAATCTTTCCATATCCTCTAATTCTTCCTCCGTGATTCTTTCGGCTGCCAGCCCGGCGGCCAGAACTTCCAGGGCGATTCTAATTTCGAAAACATCGGCGATATCTTTGAAGGAAAGATCGGCAACATAAGCACCTTTGCGCGGCACCATTACTATGAACCCTTCTAATTCCAGCTTGCGCAGCGCCTCGCGTATAGGAGTGCGCGATACTCCTAACTCCTCCGCCATTTGGATTTCCATCAGCCTCTCCCGGGGCTGTAAAATACCGTTAATGATAGCACTACGAATGGCATCCAGAACTAGTTCTCGCAGGGGTTTGTATGAATCCAAATTTACCGGAGAAAGACGTCTTTCCTGCATGCTAATCACCTCAATCTTTAAGATGTTACCAGATAGGTTTCTCTATACTGGCCTTTTATAAGCCTAAAGGCTTGCTCTGCCTCTGGCTGGTGGGTAAAAATCCCGATAACACTCGGGCCGCTTCCAGACATAAGAGTTTTGGTGGCTCCCAACTCATTGAGCCCGGTTTTTATTATTTGGATCTCCGGACACATATCTAAGCTGACTGTTTCTAAATCATTTTTCATCTGGGCAACTAATCCTATCATATCATATTTATGCCAAGCTTCAAGAAAAGCCGTATTGTCAGGTGGATCAATGACTTTTTCCAATCTAAACTGCCGGTATACTCTAGCAGTGGACAGTTGATAATCTGGCTTCACCAGTACCATTATGAGGCGGGGTCCGGTCCCCAGCGCCGTGAGAATTTCACCTCGCCCCC
>CAZYJA010000362.1:0-2385 GCA_964647245.1 uncultured Syntrophomonas sp.
CGGCTGTCATCGAGTCGCTTCTCTGCCAGGTATTCCGGCAAAGCCACCAGTAACTGGCGCCGGTTGGCATGTAACTCATCAAAAGCTCCGCATTTAATAAGATTCTCTAATTCATCCTGGTTAACTGCATTTCTATTTATGCAATCCTGCAGAGATGAGAATGGCATTTCGCGTTGAGCCAGCATGATAGATTCCAAAGAACTTTTCGCTATCGACTTGACCTGCTTTAAGCCCACTCGTATAGCTCCTGCCTCCAAGGTGAAATTGATCCTGCTCTTATTTATATCCGGGGGGAGGATCCGGATTCCCCGGCGCCGGGCTTCATTGCCAATAACATGGGGCGGATAATAACCCATGGGCTGGTTATTTAATATGGCAGTATAATACTCGGCTGGGTAATGCCTGCTTAGATAAGCAGTTTTAAAGCTGGTAGCAGCAAATGCAGCCGCATGGGCTTCACAAAAACCATAACTGGCATAGCCCAGCATATAGGCAAAAATCTGTTCCGCCAAATCCTTACTAATTCCATTTTCTACCGCCCGGCTAACAAATTTAGCCCCTATTTCTGCCATGAGCTTCTGAGACCGGGCATGGGTCATCACCCTTCTGAGCTGATCGGCTTCCCCGGCGCTAAAACCACCTATAGCCTGAGCAATCTCGATAACTTGCTCCTGAAATAAGACCACCCCATAGGTTTTGTTTAAAATAGGTTCCAATAGCGGGTGCAGATAAGTCACTGCCTCCTGCCCCTGGCGCCGGGCGATGTAAGGCTCCACCATATTGCCTTTTATCGGGCCAGGCCTTATTAATGCCATACTGGCTACCATATCTTCCATATTATCAGCTTCCAGTCGAGACTGCAAAGCTCTCTGGGCCGGGCTCTCCAATTGAAAAACCCCAATGGTCTCGCCGCGGGCAATCATCTGGTAAGTATCCACGTCATCCATCCTAATAGTATCATAATCAAAATCAGGATGTTCCGCTACAATGCTGGAACTGGCTTCCTGCACTACCGTAAGGGTTCTTAGGGATAGAAGATCCAGCTTGACCAGGCCCAGGTCTTCCACATCATCTTTATCAAACTGGCATATAACGGGTCCCCGGGCCGAGCGCTGCAAAGGCGTAAAATTTCGCAGGGGCATATCACTAATCACCAGCCCTCCCAGATGCATCCCCAGAAAACGTGGAAAGCCGGCTACCTGCTCACAAATATCCAGGAGCAGATTAAAGCGCTCCCCTTTTAACGGACTATCTTTAAGCTCCGGCAGCCTATCCAGGACCTGGCGGATAACGTCCGCATAAGTATGGGGAAGCCGTTTAGCGAGAGGCCCCAGTTCCTCCTCCGGGAACCCCAGGGCCTTGCCAATGTCGCGCAATGCGGAACGGGCTCGGAAGGTATTATAAGTAGCCACCCGGGCAACATTATCATGTCCATACTTAGCATAGACATATTCTATAACCTGATCCCGATGGCGAGACTCAAAGTCAATATCGATATCCGGCAGACCTACTCTTTCCGGGCTCATAAAGCGGGCAAATAAGAGTCCCCGTTCCAGAGAATCTACTTCCGTTATATACAGGCAGTAAGCTACCAGAGAATCAGCGGCTGAACCCCGCCCGGCATATCTGATTCCCTGACATCGGGCGAAACGAGCCAAATCCCAAACCAGGAGAAAATAATCGGCAAATCCCATTTGTACAATAATCGCCAGTTCATGTTCCAGTCGCTCCATAACTCGTTGCTTGACAACCCCATACCTTCGGCGGGCCCCATCCAAGGTTAAATTACGCAACTGAGCTGCCGCCTGCTGTCCAGGCAGCAGTTCAAAATGGGGTGGATGCATTACATTTGACTTGAATACTGGTTCACATTCATCCGCAATCCTTAGCGTGTTCTGAATAGCCTGAGGACAGGTACTAAAGAGTTCCTGCATCTGCAGGGCTGTTTTCAGATAGCTTTCTCCGTTTAAAGGGCGCTCAGGGTGAATGTCTGGCAGCTTGGAAAGGGTACGCACACAGGTGAGGATATCATGCACCATAAAATCCTTATGTTCAGCATAGTGAGCATTATTAGTAGCTACCGTTTCTATTCCCAGGCTTTGCGCTAAATCCATAAGATGCATATTAAGATATGAATTGCCGGGCAACAAGCAATTTTGCAGTTCAATGTAGAAATTATCCGGCCCCATTATAGCCCGGTAATGTTTGGCCTGCTGATAGGCTTCCTGAAATTTGCCCTGTAAAATCAACCTAGCAAGCTGCCCCCGCCGGCAGCCTGATAAAACGATTACCTCACTAAGTTTCTCCAGTTCTGCAATTTTGGTACCCGGTTCCAAACGGGAGTTGGCAAGATGCGCATGGGTCAAAAGGGAGCAGATAGCGGCA
>CAZYJA010000363.1:0-807 GCA_964647245.1 uncultured Syntrophomonas sp.
TTTTGCCCAAATAAGCGGCGATAAGAAGATTCCAACTAGCAACGGATTGTCAGGGGATTAGGATTAATATTACGGGATCAACCCAATTAGTTCCCAAAAGGGGATACTTGCTAAAAGGCCCACGAGTGATAAAACCATATAAACAAGTGACATTTTGGCCGCCTGGTTATGGTTGACCATATTCCCACCTGTAGCATAATAAGCAGTCAAGTAGGAGGAATTTTGGTAGTTTACCGTCCATACGTTAATCGAGGCTATAATAACCATAACTATTATCCAGGGATTTATTCCCGCCTGAGTAGCAAATGGAGCCATTAGCGTAACCATAATTGCGACAGTCGCAGTCATGGATACGAAAACAAAACGCACCAGGTAGGTTGCAATGGCTAATACGGAGATAAATAAATATGGATTCGTTAACATCGGAGTGATGATCGGTCCAATTGCCTCTGCAATCCATCTATCAATCTTGAGATAGGGTAACACCGAACCCAAATTAATAATTCCACCAATAAAAATAATCGAATCCCAGGGAATATCTTTGCGAAATTCCTGTCGACTGTAGACATTGAATCCAAGTAGGGCGGACAGCGAAATAAGAGCCACCAAAGTTGATGATACTCCATGAAACCGTTCAGTCATCCAAAGTAGCAGAGTGATTATGAGCACGACTAGGGTTATTTTTTCATCCCGGCTCATTGGACCATAGGCAGCGAGTTGCTTACTAATGAAGCCCGGCTCCATCTTGGTGTCTTCCGGTTTATACAGCCATATTAAAGCATAATAACTTCCAATGAGGAATATTAC
>CAZYJA010000363.1:817-2375 GCA_964647245.1 uncultured Syntrophomonas sp.
GTTAGCCGGGGCTTTAGGCAGGTACCGTCATCATGAGGAATATTACCCCCCACGGAATAGCACAATAGAACCATTGCATCCAGGTAAATTGAGCCTGAACCTCGGCTGGTAGAAAGCCTCTGGCCAAATAACACATGAATGAAGCACTGATGAAAATAGGAGCCGAGCTAATAAAGCCCGCGTACATCGCAGAGAATAATCCAGCTGCTCCAGGACTTTTACGATGATACCCCATAGTATCGCTCATAGCCAGGCTTAAAGGAGCCATAATCGCTGCTTTGGCAGTCACACTAGGGATGGTTGGGGAGATTGCCACACCAGCCACAAGTAGCCCCATCACCTGGCCTTTAAAGGTGGCCGGAAAAAAACGCATAACGGAAAGCGCTAGCCGTTTTAATAAGCCTGAACCACTAACCGCTACACCTATCCCCAGAGCGCCGACCAAAAGCCACCAGCTAGTATTGGCAAATTGTGCAAAAGCTATGTTAAATGGCACAACATTAAATACAGCCCACGCCGAGCACATGAGGATGGCTACCACATATTCCGGCAAAACATCAAATATCCAGTAAATTATGGACCAAGCAATAATCCCCAGTCCCCACATGGCTTGAAGCGAAAGGTTTCCCGGTGGTGAATGCGTTGCTACCAGCAGCCCGCAAATTATACCCAGCACCCCCCCAATAATCTTCTTGTAATTACCCCAATTCATCAATAAAGTTTGCAAATCCGCTTCCCCCCCAAAGTTGGCTACATTACGTCTCTACTCCCCGTCTTAATATCAACTTGGTATTATAAATATCTGCCTATACCATTTTACAAATTAAAAGGATGATTATCCTAATACTAGAAAAAGGTAACACGAAATCTGTATTTAATCAATTTATTTTCGAGTGTTGCAAAAAATGCTCGATCTGGCTCTGATCATATTTATGACTAAAAAGATCCAGATCGATATTTATGGAAATATCTGGTGATCCAATTTCGAGCATCCGCACGGTATTAGACACGTGCCAAATTAGTGTCGGAGAGATTTCGGCTTAACAAAACTATTGATATGTCTCATGAAATTAGATAAATGGATACTTCAAGTTATAAAACAAGTTAATGTATTTGCTCGACATTTCACAAATGTAAATGAGAGTTAACAAGAGTGTTAACAAAGACGAACACAAATGTAAATACAAATAGACCTTCGGAGTGTCGAATTATAAGGAAAAGGCGATAAAATTGGCAATATGGCAAATATTGTGAGAGCAGGCATGCAAATTGCATTAAGTATTGCTGTTGCTGTTGATGATGTTTAACTACAGAGAGGGGGGTCTACTGAATACGGAATTGTAGTTTTAGGTGCTCCATACAAAATTCAAGGAGGTAATGGGATTGTCAAATTACATTAACGAATACAAAAGCAAGTTGCGTACCCCGGATGAAGCGGTCCAAGTAGTAAAGTCAGATGATTGGGTTTGGTACGGTCATTTTTCGATGGCGCCGCGGGCACTGGATGAAGCTTTATCCAAGCGGGTCGGCGAATTAACAAATGTTAATATTAAGGGCG
>CAZYJA010000364.1:0-2342 GCA_964647245.1 uncultured Syntrophomonas sp.
GGAGACATAATAGCCTTCATAGAAGTAATAGGTCCAAGCCTTTTCCCATTTGGCCATGTTTAGATAGTTGCTCTCAGGTGTGTTGCCTGCTGTGCTGGTGTAATTCAGCTTATAGATTTCCACCCGAGAGTTGGAGGTGGTGGAGCCGCCGCCGCCCTGAGGAACATAAACCGCGATTTCATCGATGCCATCACCGTCAAAGTCGCCAGTTTTAACCTGCAGGTAATTCTGAAGCTGATAAGGTGCCTCACTGAAATCTTCCTCGTTATATCTGCCGATATTACCTATGTAAGAGGATTTGTTCAGAAGGGTCTTAGCCGTGCTGGTTTTACCGGTCACGGGATCGGTCACGTAGAGGTAAACTCCGGCGTGAGCCCCTTTGGCAGTAGCATCATCAACCGAGGAAGGGTCCCACTTACCCGCCGCTACGGTGACCACCATGTCATCCTGGGCGCTGCCGGTAAAGTCACCTGCAGCCGAGGAATAGGCGTAATAACCACCTGGAGTGAGAGCAGTGTCCGCATCCTTGGAGACATCCTGATTCCCGTAAAATGTCTCCTGGTTCACGAGCATGGTTGATTCGTGTCCGTAAAGTTTGGCGTCCTGCTGGCTGTCAGCCGATTTGACCGAACCTTCAAACAGCTCATAGACCGGCAGAATATTTACCCTGTCGGTGCCGTAGGGGTTGTCTGTACTGTTGAGATCAACCCCGTCCGGGGTGGAAGCCTCGATACCGATAGCATCAAAGGCATCAGTATTCTCTGGGTTGCCTGTGGCAAGTGTGGTTTGGGCCCAAATAATGGTTACAGTGAACAACATCAACGTAACCAACATCAAGCTAAAGGCCCTTTTTCCGTACGTCTTATAAGCTTCTTTCAATTTACCATCCCCTTAATGTACGTTATATTTAGGTAATCATTATGATTTTAGCATAAGCACATCGTCATATATAGACTATATTCTCCTAAATATGTATTTTTTTCCTAATAAGCAAGATAAATATATTGGCCTGCAAATAAAAAACAGGGAGTCGGATTTATCGACACCCTGCGCAGATTACGCGTATACATTTTATTATCGATTTAATTGACCTTCATATCCGGTTGCACTCAGCCATTATTTCAATTCGACTCTTGAGCGTATCAATTCCAAACTTATCGAATTGCCTGACCGCATATTAGCCGGGCATAATGACAAATGCTTTATCAAACATGAAAATCTTTTCTCCTATATAAAGTAAAGGTAAAATAAAGTGATAATGATATTACCACTGCCGAAACCAGCAGATAAAGCGGACTTATTCCAGTGCTGATTACTGTTTGTACCTCAAAATATCTAAGCGGGGACAGGAAACTTAAATAATCAACACTACCGATATATTGTAGTGCGAATGCCACCAGGTATGCCCCAATAAGAACGCCAATGGCGGACAATGCGGCCAGGTTATATTTTTGGCAAAGCGCAGAACATAAAAGTCCTATCGCCATAAAAACCAGCTGCGTAATAAACATTCCTAATATTGAAATAAAAACCCGTTCCAGACCATCTAACCCTACCCCTATGGCTGCCATAGAAAGACCTGAAATTAACCCTACTACAATGGCCACAACCACAAGATTTACAACCGCAACCATTATTTTAGCTGTAACAATCGTATCCCTTTTATATGGCTTGGTGAAAATAAATTCTGCAGTTTTATCCCTTTGCTCCTTGGAAATAATGCTTGCTCCCAGGTAAGCAGCATGGGTGAAGACAATAAGTCCAAACCAAAAATACATCACCACATAGTAGCCCATAGTGGAGTCAAGGTCTACCCCATAGACCCCAAAAATTATCTGAATCAGCTTCGGCATCACATCTATGGCAGACCCAATCATATCGCCATAATCGGCCATAATAGGGTATTCAAGAATTCCCAGCAGAGTTGTAGCGCCAATTACGCTGCCCCACAGAATAAGGCTTCTGCGACTGCGTCGAAGCTCCTGCAAAAAAATTGCTTGCATTTGACATTCCCACCTTTCTATGCTACGAGAATAACATCTTTTTTAATAAAGATGGTGTAGCTTATTATGGTAACTACTAACAACAAAACCACATAAGTTAGCATATACCTGGTATCATAGCGGCCTGTTGCCATAATACTGAACCCATCAAAATAAACGTAGGGTGATAAATATTTGGTTAGGGCATTATTAACTTTTCTGCTGTAAGCCCCTATAACATATGCCATAAAAGCAAAGCCTGCGGATATGGTGAGTGGAGTTCTAATTCTGGGAAAGGCGGTCCCCACCAGAGTACCTAGACTTAAAAACAGCAGCTCGATAAGGGTAAAGGAAATAGCG
>CAZYJA010000365.1:0-2325 GCA_964647245.1 uncultured Syntrophomonas sp.
ATCTTTAGGTTCAGGCGGGAAATAATCCAGCGATCCGCCAGGGTTAGTTCATCTGGTCCTACCTCAACCCGCTCAAATCCTGCCATGTTCATCAGTACAAATCGAGATGCATTCCACACCTTATTGGAAAAGTTCCGGGTATTCTCCACTTTGTCCCATTGGAAGCGCACGTCATTGCCCGGAGTCACCCCGGTAATCATAGAGAATCGCAAGGTATCGGCCCCATATTTTTCAATAACTTCAATAGGATCGATTCCATTGCCCAGGGACTTGCTCATCTTACGACCCTGTCCGTCCAGAATCAGACCGTGGATATTAACTTCGTGAAATGGTACCTGTCCGGTTTGTTCGATACCGGAAAAGATCATCCGCGCTACCCAGAAGAAGATAATATCCCGTCCGGTTACCAACACGCTGGTGGGATAAAAATGCTGCATATCGCTGCTGTCATTCGGCCATCCCAGGGTAGAAAAAGGCCACAAGGCGCTGGAGAACCAGGTATCCAATACATCCTCGTCCTGCTTCAGTTCACTGGAACTGCAGGCGGAACATACGGTGGGATTCTCCCGGCTGCATATAACTTCACCGCAATCCTGACAATACCACACCGGGATACGGTGTCCCCACCAGAGCTGCCGGGATATGCACCAATCGCGGATATTCTCCATCCAGTTGATATAAATTTTAGTGAAACGTTCCGGAACAAAACGAATCTCCCCATCTACCACCTTTTGGATGGCTGGTTCAGCCAAAGGCTTCATTTTGACAAACCATTGCAGGGAAACCATCGGTTCGATAATTGTATCGCAGCGCTGACAATGTCCCACCGCGTGCTGATGTTCCTCAATTTTCACCAGATAGCCACCGGCCTCCAGGTCTTTTACCACCTGCTGGCGGCAGGCTTGCCGGTCCAGACCCGCATAGGGTCCGGCATTATCATTCATACGGGCATCGGCCGCCATAACCACGATTTGTTCCAAACCATGGCGCATACCCATATCAAAATCGTTAGGATCATGCGCAGGAGTAACCTTTACTGCCCCGGTGCCAAATTCCCGATCAACATAATGATCCTCAAAGATGGGAATTGTGCGCCCCATCAGCGGGAGTACCACATTTTTGCCGATCAGATGACTATAGCGTTCATCACCAGGGTGTACTGCCACCCCGGTATCACCCAGCATAGTTTCTGGTCTGGTAGTTGCTACGACCAGAAACTCATCCGAATCCTCAATAGGATACTTGATATGCCAGAGATGACCATCACTGTCGGCGTGCTCTACCTCAATGTCAGAAATAGCGGTCAGACATTTCGGGCACCAGTTAATAATATAGTCGCCCCGGTAGATAAGTCCCTTTTCATACAGGTTTACGAAGACTTCCCGTACTGCCTGGGAACAACCCTCATCCATAGTAAATCTCTCCCGGCTCCAATCGCAGGAAGAACCTAATAAACTAAGTTGTTGAGTAATGCGATCCCCATACAGCCGCTTCCATTCCCAAACCCGTTCCAAAAACTTCTCCCGGCCCAAATCGATCCGCTTAACCCCTTCACTGGCCAGATTCTCCTCAACCCGCGCCTGGGTAGCAATGCCCGCATGATCAGTACCCGGCAGCCATAAAGTGTTGTAGCCCTGCATCCTGCGCCAGCGAGCCAGTATATCCTGCAGAGTATTATCCAGAGCGTGTCCCAGGTGAAGCTGCCCGGTTACATTAGGCGGCGGCATAACGATAGAAAAGTGTTTTTTACGGTAGTCATCCGTAGGCGCAAAATAGTTCTGCTTTTTCCAATACTCATACCACTTGCCCTCTACCTTGGCGGGATCATATACGCTGGCTAAATTTGTTTCCATTGACATTCATTTGACCTCCTCGTTAAGAGCCCTATAGCTATTCTGCGGTTACTAACATTGCCAGATCCAAGGGGTCAACTTGCTTGCCATCCTTGAAAACTCGCATATTTCCTCCGGAAATATCATCTATCAGCATTACTTGGTCGCCTACCCGACCAAACTCAAATTTAATATCATACAACTCCATACCTTTAGATGCCAAATCATCCTTGATAATATTCGCAATTTGTTGAGTCATGTCGCGAACCAGCTTATATTCTGCATGGGTCATCAGCCCCAATTGAACCAGAGCCTCTTCGGTGATAGGCGGATCACCCCGGTCATCATCTTTTAAAGTTACCTCAACCAGCTGATTCAATGGTTGCTCTTTCTGGGCATAGCGAGCATAACGTTTCAGGAAACTCCCGTAAACTTTGAAGCGGCAGATTATCTCCAGGCCATCGCCAAAAGTTTTAGCTGGTTTTACAATCAT
>CAZYJA010000366.1:0-2323 GCA_964647245.1 uncultured Syntrophomonas sp.
TGTAGTGCGACAATTACCATTTCCCTATAAACCCAAAAACACAACAAATTATATTTCCGTATGACAGATATATAACTTAAGGAATGTGTCGTGAAAAGCGACACTTTAATTTTCTATATACGTATTGATCTTCATTCTCTAATTCTATATATTAAACTAATGTGCAGAAAATAGAAAAGAAAGAGTCCCTTACCTCGCCAGTAACTACTCTTTCTTTTCCGCTCACCGGCGTCATAGACGCCAATATTATATTAGGAAGAAATGTGAAAACCAGCATTCCAACCACATACAAAATTATGATAAGAGAATTTACAGTCTTTTGCAAGCTGAATTTAATATCCCTTTCCACCCTTCAAATCTTTGAACAGTTCCTGGATAACTTTCATATTGAAGACTGTGTTTGCCCAATATGTGGAGCCAAACACGCCTGCAGTACCCATGCATGTTATGAACGTTGCCTGATTTCCTGCGAATCCGGGAAACCGGTTTGCTGCCATGTCAACGTGCCCCGGGTAATCTGTGAATCCTGTGGGCACACCCATGCCCTCCTCCCAGAAATCATAATTC
The DNA here is from genome assembly GCA_964647245.1 of uncultured Syntrophomonas sp. Classification (GTDB taxonomy): domain Bacteria; phylum Bacillota; class Syntrophomonadia; order Syntrophomonadales; family Syntrophomonadaceae; genus PHAA01. The sequence goes on from CAZYJA010000366.1 coordinate 568, forward strand.
CTTATGGTTCATATAGCATCCTGTTCATTCTAACGGTTCTGCGAGATTACTATATCCGTTCCAGCAGCGTTCAGGAACTGTGTAACAAATATCAGATTGCTATTTCCACCCTTTATCTGTGGAAACGTTTGTTTAATAAACATAAGATACTCTGGCTGGGCTTATTGGAAGACGCAGCCACACCAGCTTCGGATTTTCTGGATTTCTTAATGGACTTTTCTAAAGGGGTGTTATCTCAAGGGTTGAAACACTTCTTCCTGGCTCAGGACTTCTCTTTTCTTCAAGGTATCTCAAAAACTGCGCGTTATGCTTCTCCGTAGAATTAGGCCCTTTTGGTTTTAACCCTTCCACATAATTCTGGAATGGCTATCCTGCTGGTATCGTTTTATGATTCCAGAGGAGGTGATTGTCATTATGACTAACAAAAATAGCGAAAAATCCATCATTGAAATGGCCTATTTTCGGTTTGCCCTGATTGCACCAGTAATACAGGGAGTGTTTCCCGATGCCACTAAAACAGCCTACTACAGGAGAGTGACAGCCGATATGCTCACTCTTCCTGACGGCACCCAGGCAAGGTACAATCCCAAGACTCTTGAAAAATGGGAGGAATACTACAAAAAGGGTGGTATGGACGCTCTCATGCCTAAAACCCGCTCAGATAAGGGTATGACCAGAAAGCTTACGGATACCACTACCGAAGAAATATTTAGGCTGAAGGCCAAATATCCAAAACTTAATGCTACCCAGATTTACAACCGCCTGGTTGAAAACGGTTTCATTAAAGCTTCCCTGGTATCCGTTGCTAGTGTACAGCGTTTTATCAAACGCAATGATTTGAAATCGGCCCGAAACATAAATATGAAGGACCGCAAGGCTTTTGAAGAGGAGTTTGCCGGGGCTATGATTCAGGCTGATACCTGCTACGGGCCCTACATTACACAAGATGGGCAAACCCGTCGTACTTACCTAATTATGGCAATTGATGACCATTCCAGAATGATTGTTGGCGGCAGATATTTTTACAACGACAATGCCTACAACTTCCAGATCCTTTTTAAGGAAGTGGTGGCTCGGTTTGGGATTCCAATCAAGCTATATTTGGACAACGGCTCTGCCTACAAAAATGAACAACTTTCTCTCATCTGCGGTTCCATTGGTACAGTGGAACTCCACACAGCTGTCAGGGACGGAGCTAGCAAGGGTAAAGTAGAAAGGAATTTTAGAACTCTTAAAGAACGCTGGCTTTACGGGCTTGATACTAAGCAGATCCATTCCATTGAGGAACTAAATCGTGAGCTGGCCGATTATATTCGTAAACATAATACCACTGTTCACAGCGCTACCAAAGAGAAACCCATTGACCGCTATATGCGTGACCTGGAGCGTATCAGAAAACCAAAAAGTCAGGAATGGCTGGATGAATGTTTTATGAACCGTAAGCTACGCCGGGTTAATAATGATGCTACTTTAAGCATTAATAAAGACTATTATGATGCTCCAATACAATTCATAGGTATGAAGGTACAGGTACGCTATCTACCAGACCAGATGGATAAGGCTTACATATTTTATGAGGGTCAGCATTATCCCCTGCGGCTTACTGATAAGGTCGCCAACTCAAGGACCAAACGTAATAATGGTCCTGCCATCGACTATTCAATAGCGGGGGGTAGAATGGATGTTTAAACCTTTTTATGGGCTTTCTTTTAATCCTTTTGATAAATCTATCAGTGAGAAGGATTGCTTTGTTTCT
>CAZYJA010000367.1:0-2300 GCA_964647245.1 uncultured Syntrophomonas sp.
AACTGAGGTAAACAGCGGTCGCATAAAAGATGGTTTTGCCAGGATTATACGTCAGAAGATAGCTCCTTTTGGAGGACGCTGGATGGGACAAGTTATAGTTCCCGATGACCCGGACCTGATTACCCGGGAAATTCAGAACTTTGTTGCCGAGGGAGCTCAGTTGGTCGTAGTTACCGGGGGGATGTCCGTCGATGCTGATGATACAACCCCCCAGGGAATAAGAGACACGGGAGCCGAGGTAGTTTTTTATGGAGCTCCAATTTTGCCCGGTTCCCAGTTTATGTTGGCCTATCAAGGACATGTGCCAATATGTGGCGTGCCGGGAGGAGCTTTGTTCAGTCGTAAAACTACACTGGATCTATTACTGCCGCGCATATTTGCCGGAGATATAATAAACCGTTTGGATATTGTGGCTATGGGCCATGGAGGTCTGTGTGAAGAGTGCCAGATTTGTCATTTTCCCCAATGTCCGTTTGGCAAGGCCACCTAGTTTTCAGGATGGAGGATAGGTAGGTGTTAGTTGATGCAAGTTTGGAAGAAGTACAGATAGAGCTTCTCAAGCATAGCCAGCGTTTAGAAGATGAATATGTGTCCATTTTGGAGGCGGTGGGACGGGTCAGTGCCGAGAGCTTGAATGCGGATAGTGATCTGCCGGCCAGTCAACAATCAGCGGTGGATGGATTTGCGGTTGCTGACGAAAACCCAAGGGAAGCCGGTAAATACTTTATCACCGGCCATTTGGGTCTGGAAGATATCTCTACCGTATCCTTGGAACCGGGTCAAGCTATGGGAGTCTTGACTGGAGGAGATCTGCCACCAGGAAGCAGGGCAGTTGTTCCTCGCGAAAAGGTGGAGATGCAGGCCAATTATATGCGCTCGCTGGAACTAATTAAGCCCGGTAACAATATAAAACAAGCTGGTGAAGATTATGTTAAAGGAAATCAACTGCTAGGTCGTGGGTCAGTATTAACACCGGGGGACATCAGTTTATTGGCCGCCTATGGTAAGACCAGTGTCCTCGTTTGCCGTAAACCTCGGGTTGCAGTTCTCGGCTTGAGCAATCATGTAATTCCCTGGCAGTTGACCCCAGAACCTGGCCAAATACGAGACAGCAACGGTCCATTACTATCAGCCTTGGTCTTGCAAGATGGTGGTTTGCCGGTCTCAATAGTGAATGTAAGTAGAACTGAGTCCTCAGTAAAAACCGTTGTAAACGAATTGCTTGACCAGGCGGATATTCTCATTATGACCGGGGGGACGTATGCCGAAGGTGGTAATGAAGCTCGCCGGTTGATGGAGGAATTGGGAGCAGAAACAATATACTGGGATGTACCTATTCAACCAGGAAGTCATACGGGCGCTGCTATCTGGAATTCCCACCTGCTTTTGGCTTTATCAGGGAATCCGGCTGCCTGTGCAGTAGGATACCAACTTTTTGTGGCACCGGTAGTGCGCGCTATGCAGGGATTAACCCCGCGTTGGGAGCGTCTTAAGGCCAAGTGTACAAATGGTTTTCCTAAGAAATCGGGCTCGCGGCGCTTTATACGGGGTCATGCAAGTTGGGATGAAGAGGGCTGGAAGGTTGCCGTACTGCCTGGACAAAAGCCCAGTATGATACGTTCATTGATCAATTGTAATGCCTTAATTGATATGCCGGCAGAAAGTCCGCCGGTAGAAGCGGGGCAGGAGGTATTAATTTTACTGCTAAACGCCTTGGATTAAGGTTTTGGTTAAGAATTAAGACCAAGTAAGGGAATATCGATGCCAATAGGTGTCTATCAATTTTTATTAGGAAACAGGAGGTGAATTAATAATGGCAGACTACAAGGAGATTATCAGCGCGTACCAGAATCTACCTGGAGGCATTATTGAAGCGTACCATGCTATTCAAAAGGAATATAGCTATATCCCGGAAGACGCAGTAGTGGCCGCCGCTCAGGCCTTTGATATATCGAAAGCACGCGCTTATGGGGTAGCAACCTTCTATTCCTACTTGAAAGTAGGAAAACGGGGTAAGAACGTGATACGAATATGCGAAAGCGCTCCTTGCCACGTAGCTGGCGCTGATAAAGTAGTCGCTGCTCTTGAGCAGGAATTGGGTATCAAGATGGGTGAGACTACTCAGGATGGCAAGTTTACCCTGGAGTTTACCGAGTGTGTTGGACAGTGTCAGGCAACCCCGGTTATTACTATCAACAGTAAGCCGTATGGGGATGCAACTGCAGAGAGTATTACTGGCATTTTAGCCGGATATAAATAACAGCGAAAGGAGGGAACATGATGGCCGAGGAGATGCGCAT
>CAZYJA010000368.1:0-2294 GCA_964647245.1 uncultured Syntrophomonas sp.
AATGAACTTTTCTATGTTTCTACTTCAACTTCATGTGCAGTTTTCAGAGAACTTTAAATAACTGGGGGTCTGACCCCATAATTAAATACGAAATTAGATTTCCTGGCGATAATGGCGGAGGGGCCACACCCGTTCCCATCCCGAACACGGCAGTTAAGCCCTCCAGCGCCGATGGTACTGCATTTTATGTGGGAGAGTAGGTCGTTGCCAGGAATTTATATTTACTACAAAAGCTTTGCTATTATGGCAAGGTTTTTTTTATGGCAACTCCCAGCAGTCTCGTTACACCGGGACGTTCTTTTTGTAACATTTACACATTTAAAAGGATTTGACGTTGCGTCTAAGGTCACGAATTTGATACATAACTACGTGGTCCGATATCGATCAGTTTTTCAGCCCCATTATGCTGTGATAATTAATATTAACATTGAGCAACATATAGGAGTTCTTATAGGTTTCTTGGACACAAATTTTTTAGGGGTTTGGAAGGCTGCTGACAAGGCCAGGCTTAATAAGCCTTTATACAAAAGATTGGTCGATCCCTATTTTTTACAGCAAGACTTATCTTTCACATTTGATTGATCATTAGGTTTACTATTAGCTGGATCCGGTGGTATTTCTTCTATCTTAAAATTACAGCAACAGGAACTTTTTTTGCCTTTCTTGATTCCAGTCAAGCGCTCAAATAGGCCCCTTTTCTCATTAGCATTTTTCATAAACAAATATCTCCTTTCTAATTTTTATATTAATATACTGACAGGTTGCCTAGTTATATCTTATAAAATCATATTGAAAATATATCCGCCAGCTACAGCGGTAATAAAAATTACGCCTACAATGGCTGCCACCAACTTCGTTTTAAAAATACTAGCCAGCATGCTCATCTCAGGAATTGCCATACCGGCTCCGCCAATAATTAAAGCAATTACAGCACCTACGCTCATACCCTTTTGCATCAAAGCTACCCCGATAGGTATCGCAGTTTCGACCCTAATATATAGAGGAATACCGATTAAGGCGGCAATCGGAATAGCAAATGGATTATTAGGTCCGGCGAATTTCAATACCAAATCCTGTGGTAAATAGCCATAAATAACCGCCCCTATGCCAACGCCAATAAGCAGATATATTAAAATCGCCCGAAAATCTCCCCAAGCTTTAATAAATGACACTTTCAGTTTGCTAGAAAAGGCGGATGGTATCTCCTGATCGGCGGGTATATCTCCAACTATACGGACATTTTTAACAAGTTCTGAAGCTCCGGCTCTTTCCAGCATTATGCCAAAAACAACCGCTCCCACAAACACTACACCAAAGTAGATAAGACTGGTTTGCCACCCCATCAAGGCTACCAAGATAGTTAATATTATCGGATTTAATAGTGGAGAAGCGATAACGAAGGACATGATAGGACCGATGGTTATGCCTGCTTCAAGAAAACCAAGCGCCAGGGGAATCGTGGAGCAGGCACAAAAAGGCGTCAAAGCCCCAATTGATGCGCCGATAAAATTACCCCATACCCCTTTGCCTGACATCCAATTTTTAACTTTCTCCTGAGGTACATACATGAGAATTAAAGCTACAATAGTACTAATCCCCAGAAACAGAACCGTAAGTTCCGCAGTTATAGTGAAAAAATATTTAATTGTGTTAATCAATGTGTTCATTTATGACCCCTTCCATCCCATCATAGGCCTTCACGCCTGATAATATGTGGTTGATGCAATGAATCTACTAAAATTTCCAATGCAGTTTTAATACTATCGACGACTTGAGGTTCCAAATTCTGCAACAATTCATTAACATAGTTGGTGTCTTTGTTAATTATTTTGGTTATAAATTGGGCTCCTTTATCGGTAACCGGTACACAACAAACCCTTCCGTCGATTAACGAACGTTCCCGTTTGACATATCCCTTGTTTTCTAAACGATCAATAATTCTGGTTGCTCCGCTTTTTGTAAAGTTTATAGCACTACCTATTTGCTGGATTGAGAAGTCCCTATTCTCATAGGCTGCTTTTAGTGCCATAAACTCAACCAGCGAAAGATCCTCACAACACTCGCCCTCGAATCCATGGTTACCAAAATGCCAGGCTATTTCTTGCAAACAGTTATAAATATCCGGAACATTTTTATTCATCCATGACTCTTCCTTTGCATATTAGTTGACGTCAACAACTTAATTATACAACAATGGTTGCTCACGTCAATTAAATTTCTGTGTTACACCGAGACGTTCTTGTTACACCGGGACGTCAGACCGTGTGAGAATTTCCCGCAAATAAACAACAATT
>CAZYJA010000369.1:0-2257 GCA_964647245.1 uncultured Syntrophomonas sp.
TATACTGGCTATAGTCAACAATGCGCCGCTAAGCATGGGAGAGATCAGCATAACCAATGATTGTATGGTTCCATTGGTAGCATTCACCTTGGTAAGCATCTCCTGGGGTACCAACTGGGGAATGAAGGCACCTACCGCCGGCATTTGAATGGCTGTCCCGAGCGCCCGGATGGCAGATACCACAAAGAGCAACCAGAGCATATCGTAACCCTGCCAGAATAGTATAGCCAGAATAAGGGTCGAAATGGCAATCATTGAATCGGATATAATAATTAAATTCTTACGGTTATAGCGGTCCGCCCATACTCCTGCAAAAGGAGAAAGGAAAAAGGTAGGCAGGAAACCGCAAATAATGGCTATGGTCATCATTACACCGGACTGAGTTTTCAATGTAATATGCCACATTATGGCATACTGAACCAATGATGATCCAAACAGCGATATGGTTTGGCTAAGGATAAACAATGTTATGTTCTTTTTCCAATTATTCATTCACTATTCCCTGCTTCAGACAAAATACCCTTATTAGGGTATTTTGTCTATCAAACAATTAACTTTCGTCATTAATATTAGCTATAACATTATAAACTAATTCATCTGTCAATAACATAACATGCTAGTTTTTGGAAGCATCCCCGGTACTTGGGCTGGAAACCGGGTTCGCATCCTTTATCATGGTAGCAACAATCATCCGCCCCCGATCAAAATTATTACCGTTAATAAGTAAGCCATATCATTTACTATTGCCAGAGGTTATTATTTGGGGGAGTGGGAACCGTCGCAATAGGGGGCATTCTTAGTCTTTCCACAACTACATAACACAATGTGGTTGGATTCTTTCAGGAGTTTTCCATCGGCATCAAAAATCTGGGCTAGGCCTTTTACGACTAGTGGACCGCTTCTAACCATCTTTATTTGGACTGCTGGCAAATGATCTCCCTGGTATTTTACTGACCCGGGACCTTTCGCTATCCCTGGATCGACTTTTGAATTTGGAGTCAATTCATATTTGAGTGCATCAGTGGGGCATTTGTCTATAGTTTCTATTATTTGTTCCGGGGTGGCAGCTGTTAAGGTAATCCAGGGTCTTGCCTCGGGTCTGAAAACCTTAGGCAGACCCTGCCAACACTTGCCGGCATGGGAACACTGTTTGGCATCCCAATAGACGATTAAGTCCTCTGTGCGGTACTGTCTCATCCCGGTTTCTGTTTTTAGGGGTGATGGTTTATTATCTTCGATATTGTTGGATGGCATCTGTTGTCCTCCCCCTTATTCCAAATGGTTCACCCATGAATTATAACCAATTACTTCAGCGCAGCTACTACTTGTTGCCCCAGCTTATGACAATTGGCCTCTATGTCACTGCCTGGATTCCAAAGGCCTTTTAATCCTTCGTTTACTAATTCAAAACCACTCTCCTGCAAGCGGGTGGAAATAACTTTTACTGATTCCCCACTCCATCCGTAGGATCCAAAAGCAGCTGCCTGCTTGTTGGTGAAGGCCAGGCCTTTGATTTCTTCCATAATCGCAGCTACTGATGATAATATACCTCTATTTACAGTCGGCGACCCTACTAACAAAGCCCGGGATTTAAACACCTCGGTAATTATGTCATTTTTGTCACGTTGGGCGGTGTTGTAAAGTTTCACAGTGATGCTGCTATCAACTGCAGTAATCCCGCTGGCAATCGCCTGGGCCATTTTTTTGGTACTATCCCACATCGTATCATACAGAATAGTGATCTGATTTTCTTGATAGTTATTGGCCCATTGCGAATACTGCTGGACAATTTGCAGGGGATTGTCGCGCCAAATTACTCCATGGCTTGGACAGATGTAGCTAACCGGCAAGTCCAAGGCGACGAACTCTTTTATCTTTTTATCCACCAGCCGGCTGAAGGGAGCTAGAATATTGGCGTAATACTTGATGCATTCGTACTGCAATTCAGCCTGATCAACCAGGTCATTGAACATCAATTCAGAGGCATAATGCTGTCCAAATGCATCGTTACTAAAGAGAATAGCGTCTCCCGTAAGATATGAAAACATACTATCCGGCCAGTGTAGCATAGGGGCTTCTATGAAGACTAGTTCTTGGCTGCCAATACTTAATTTATCCCCGGTTTTAACCGTTCTGAAATTCCAATCTTGATGATATTGTCCGTGTAGAGACTTCACCCCATTGGCAGTGCAATATATGGGAGTGTCAGGAATTAGCTTCATTAACTCAGGTAAAGCACTACTGTGATCAGGTTCAG
>CAZYJA010000370.1:0-1391 GCA_964647245.1 uncultured Syntrophomonas sp.
TATGACGGAAGAAGCCAGAAAGAAGATGGTGGCTGGTATACCTATGGGAAGAATGGGAAGACCTGAAGAGGTTGCTGATGTGGTGGCGTTTTTGGCCGGTAACTCGGCAGCATATATAACCGGTCAGGTTGTTGTAGTTGACGGGGGTCTGATAATGTAAATGATTTAGCGAATGATTTAGCGGAAGGGGGTGGTACGGTTAATGGCAATTCTTGAAAAGGTAAAGGCAATCATCGCTGAGCAGCTTGGCGTTGATGAGGCCGAAATAGCATTGGAATCATCTTTCATAGAAGATTTAGGGGCAGACTCGCTGGATATTGTGGAATTAGTGATGGCCTTGGAAGAAGAGTTTGATTTAGTTATTCCTGATGAGGATGCGGAGAAGATTCGCACTGTCGGCGACGCAGTTAACTATATCAAGGGGCATCAGTAAGTAGAAGAAAAGTCCCGCTCAGTGCGGGACTTTTTTAAAGTTAATGGATTGCATTTAATTTGTTCTGGATAATAACTGCAGGTATACTTGTAATTATTAGAATGCTTGGATATTCTTGATTCCAGGCAAACTTGTTTAATTTATTGGGAGGGGTTATTTTGCAACCCAGAGTTATGATTACCGGTATGAGCGTAATTTCTCCGGTTGGTACAGGACTGGAGGAATGCTGGGCAAACCTTGCTGCCGGCAAATCTGGTGTCGGAACGATTATGAAATTTGACACAAGCGGTCTTCGCACTAAAATTGGCGCTGAGGTAAAAGACTTTAACCCGGAAGATTATATTGAAAAAAAAGAAATAAGGCGCATGGACCGTTTTACCCAGCTTGCCGTGGCGGCGGCCGGCATGGCGATTAAAGATGCCGGTATTAGCCTGGATTTAGTTAACAGGGACCGTTTTGGAGTAATCCTGGGATCCGGTCTGGGCGGCTTGGAGACATTGGAAAATCAGATGACATTGATGTTGACCAAAGGCCCGGACAGAATCAGCCCTTTTTTTATTCCGATGATGATGGCTAATAGGGGAGCCGCGCAAATTGCCATCTCATACGGCTTGACTGGATGTAATATGATTACTACCAGCGCCTGCGCGTCGAGCAATAATGCCATTGGAGATGCGTTCCGCCTGATACAGCGCGGTGAAGCGGACATAATGATTTGCGGGGGATCGGAATCTCTTATTACACCCATTGCGGTAGCTGGTTTTTGTTCATTGAAAGCACTTTCCACCAGAAATGACCAGCCGGAAAAGGCGAGCAGGCCTTTTGATGCGGACAGAGACGGGTTTGTTATTGGTGAGGGTGCGGGGCTCTTGGTTTTAGAAACCCTTGATCACGCCGTAAGCAGGGGTGCTAAAATTTATGGAGAAATAGTAGGGTATGGGTGTACTTGCGATGCTTA
>CAZYJA010000370.1:1401-2233 GCA_964647245.1 uncultured Syntrophomonas sp.
CCATATTACTGCTCCCGATCCGGAAGGCAAGGGGGCGGCTAGATCTATGCAGCTGGCCATCGCTGGCGCAGGTTTGGTCCCGGAGGACGTTGACTATATAAATGCCCACGGTACCAGCACTCCCCCCGGTGATAAACAGGAGACCCTGGCTATAAAAAAGGTGTTTGGCGAGTACGCATATAGTCTGCCTATAAGTTCTACAAAATCAATGACAGGGCATCTCTTGGGAGGCGCAGGCGCCTTGGAGTCGGTAATTTGTTTACTGGCCATGCAGCATAATCTTATACCACCGACCATAAACCTGGATAACCCTGATCCGGAATGCGACCTGGACTATGTGCCAAATCAGGCGAGAGAGGCTGAGATCAGAGCAGCTCTGACCAATTCATTTGGTTTCGGAGGCCATAACGTGTCTCTTTTGTTTAAAAGGTATGAAGGATAGTGAATAATAATGGGATGGTTTCAGCCTTATACCATAGAATAGGCATAAAGTGGAACGATAGTAATCTTCTTAATATTGCGCTGACACATAGTTCTTACTGCACTTATAATACAGATCACAGCGACAGGCCGAGGAATAACCAGAGACTGGAGTTTCTCGGCGATGCTGTTTTAAGCCTTGTAATCAGCGACTTTCTTTATAATATTTTTCCTCAGTACAGTGAGGGGGACCTCACCAAGCTAAGGGCTTCTATCGTTTGTGAAGCTTCTTTGGCAAGAGTGGCAAGGGATTTGGACCTTGGCCCATGCCTTAATATGGGCAAGGGCGAAAAGATGTCCGGCGGCATGGAAAGGCAGTCGATTCTTGCTGATGCCTTTGAATCTTTGCTTG
>CAZYJA010000371.1:0-2220 GCA_964647245.1 uncultured Syntrophomonas sp.
TGGCCACCCGGAGGTAACCATTTAAAAGTTCAACCAGCCGGACGCTTAGTTCCTTGATCTCACCGCTGGCGTAATCGGCACAGCGGGAGCAGTCCAGCCCGCATGGAGCAAGCCGCTCCATTGCTTCTTTATATTCCATTACAAGCACTCCCTTAATACAGTTTGCTCAAGAATATCGTTTGCGTAATATGATATTTAGAAGCTCTTTAATAGTGATAACAACCCCGTCCTCTTGTCATCTTCTATAATTTTCCATGCTTTGTCCTGGTTCACTGCAGCCTTTTGTAAAACTTCATTCATGAATTTAATACCTCTTTTCCCTTTTCAAGGCTACCGCAATCCAATCGGACTGACTTTCATATGGTACTCCGCTTAGGTCACTCCATATCTTTTCCAGATGAAATCCGGCTGTTTCCACCACGGAAGTCAAGGTTTGCAGGGAATAATCATGAAACCAGCAACGATAGGTACGGGTAGTCCCGCTATTGTCAACTACAATATATTGATCCAGCCAGACATCATTTTCCGGATAGTCAAAACCCATTTCCAGAACCAAAAGCCAATCCGGTCCCCAGAAGCCGCCTTCGTCTATGTGCCAGTTATTTTTTAAGCCAGCCTGCATACGCAGTTTCCGAGTTGAAACATCCATCAAAAATACTCCACCGGGTTTCAAAGCTCGATAGATATTGGCTAGAAACAGATCTCTATTATCATCTGATAGAGTGCAAAATTCTCCAAACACTTGCAGGACGGCATCATATTCTTCCTCAGCCTTAAGTTTTAAAAAGTCCATACAAAGGTACTCAATCAGCAGATTCTTTGCTTCGGCCTGTTTCATTGCATAGGACAGCGAAGATTCTGACTGATCTATGCCTACGACTTGGACTCCTGCTGCCGCCAAACGCTCTGCGTAAAGACCAGGGCCACACCCCATATCCAGTACTCTGTCACCTGGCTTTATTAGTCCCTCTTCTAACCAGAAGCGCACGGTAGCTTCTATTGTTTCACGCTTGCGGCTCGCTATATCGGTATCAGGATTCAAATGAGCAGCCAACATCTGACCGGAAATATAATCTTCAGTCCAAATACAGGAACCGCTCGTCTCGAAGATAGGAGGTTTTGTTATACTATGAAATATCTTTTGAAAATCAAGCATAGGCTTACCCATTACCCCTCCAGTCTCTTAATTTTTCAGTTGACCACCTAGTACGACTCAGCTTCACATCGTTTTTTTATACCTCTTAACATCAATGTTTGCTGTATGCCTACACCCCCAGGTTCAACTACCAGTTTATTTATTAAGTTAAACGCCCAACCATCACCCAGTCTACTGTTCCAACGGACGATAAGCCTGGTTTTGTTGGTATCTATTTTTTGCAGATAATAAGTCCACACCACCAGGTATCGTCCATTGTCATACCCAGTCAAAACCATAACCTGGTTTTTTTTAAGCTCGTGAACATCCATTCCTATTTGCGGGGTTAAATAAATCTTATCATTAGTTTTTAAGTCCTGCAGCTCCGGAATAATTCGAGCAGCGGATTTATTGTTTTCATAAAAATAATCCTTGCCAGACATTCGGTTAAAACCGTCCCAATTATACCATCCGCCCCGCCGGTATCCCACTTGTATCAGATAAGCCCATACAACTTCGGAAGGTGCATTTATGGTTATAGCCTGGGTATAATGCAAATTAGGTTCAATGACTAAATTGTCACCTGGTAACTGCATGCTTTGCTCTTCAGTGGTCGTCCCCATTTGTAATATACAGGGTCGAATATATAGCATATAAGCAAACATAAATATTAATAATATTACTACGATTTGGGGTACAAATTGCATTAGTACCACTCCCTTGGTTTATCTATAATACAAATGGCTTCAAGCAATCTAAGTTCTTTAGATGTAGATTTTTTAAACCCTTCTGTCTGTTCCGTCTTTTATATTCCATAGAATTGCTCCTAGTTACGGTAGTCTTGCAGCTTACCTTCACAGTAACAACAATGTCTACTTATTTATTAGGTCTGTACCATATGAGTTATCAATTGCGCAAAGCCATTCTCCCTGTAGATTCTTCTTAAACACATAGGTTGCTTTTCTCTCCATAGAATATTCCGAATCCTTTTTATCAGCAACAAGCAGCGTTTGAGAAATAACCAACGCGATGTCTCCGGCTTCTAAAATAATCATTTCTCCTTGGGTGGGTACGATACTGTTATT
>CAZYJA010000372.1:0-2218 GCA_964647245.1 uncultured Syntrophomonas sp.
ATTTAGCTCAGCTATTAATTTCGCCCTATTCGGGTTGTTGTTATGGTATTACCCTCGCCGTAAGTTTGATGGACAGATATTGATTTATTATTTGCTCGGTTATTCCGTGTATCGGTTTATAATCGAATTCTTCAGGGAGAACTGGGTTTTCTATGGTGGATTGTCACTGTCCCAGGTCTACTCCCTGATCCTGTTGGCAGTCGGTATAGGGCTTTACTGCTGGCGCCGTTCAGCAGCTAACCATGCGGGGGATAAATGATGGCTAAGGCATTGGAGCTCAACAAGCAGGAACTCCGCAAACAAATGAGTGAGCAGAGGCTTGGCCTGACTGCCACCCAAATAGAACAGTACAGCGCATCGATAGCAGCGAAGCTAAGCCAATTAGAACCTATTGTCAAAGCCCGGCAGATAATGGGTTTTGCAGCCATCAGAAATGAAGTGGATCTGCGTTTATGCCTGGCAGCCCAACAGGCCCAGGGAAAGAAAATCTTACTCCCCCGGGTGGAAGAGAGCGGGGATTTAGCAGCGGTCGAGTTTACGGGCTGGCTGTCTACCTGTCCTGGCAGTTTTGGGATTTTGGAACCTACCGGGGTAACCTCATCCCTGCACGACATCGACGTGGTTCTGGTTCCCGGTCTGGTTTTTGATGCGCATGGCTACCGTTTAGGTTATGGCAAGGGTTACTACGATCGGTTTTTGAAGCAGTTGCCCGCGAAGACTTTTATCTGCGGGGTTTGTTATGAATTTCAGGTGGTCGACAGTATAAATCCCCATGCGGGAGATGTGCCGGTGCACTGGATTGTTACGGAGAAATCGGAGCTGGTGATAGACTGGAATTTCTTCTGATTCGTGCCAGTAAATGTAGATATTTGCTGGATTATGTTCATCGTTGTTATAAGTCCGGCTTTATTGTATAATTAAAGCTAATTAAATATGCTCCGATTCAGTCCACCTAAGGTGCCAAACTATGGTAGCTGAACGATAGGTGTAACCGGAAACGGTTAGGCCTCCCATTGGAAAGGAGTGCGAGTAGGAAGTTGTTTGCGAGCGCCTTATACGGGCGTTTATTTTTTTGGAGGTGTTGAGGCCAATGGAAGCTAAAGTATTAATTGAAAAGTTGAAGCAAATTGCTCCGCAGGGCAGGATTAGTTGCAGTGAAGCACGTGAGTTGGCGGCCCAATTAAATGTTAACCTCAGTGAAGTTGGCAAAGCTTGTGATGCAGCCAAAATTAAGATACAGGCCTGTGAGTTAGGCTGCTTTTAAGGGGCCAGTGGACAAGCCCAAGCTAGGCAGGCATTCGAAGGATCAGGGAGGGCGATAATTTTGATTGATACCATGGGTAGAAATATTAACTATTTGCGTATTTCCATAACAGATCGTTGCAATCTACGTTGTCGCTACTGCATGCCTATGGAAGGGATAGAGAAGTTAGGTCACGAACGTATCTTATCCCTGGAAGAAATTGCCCGTTTGGTAAGGGTAGCAGCTCAGGTAGGGATACGAAAAGTGAGGCTTACCGGCGGAGAGCCGCTGATAAGAAGAAATATTAGTCAATTGATTGGCTATATCCGTGAGATACCGGAGATTGACGATCTGGCCCTGACCACCAATGGAACCTTGTTTGCCGACCTGGCTGAAGAACTAAGGGGAGCTGGCCTGGATCGTATTAATTTTAGTTTGGATACTTTGGTAGCGGAAAAATACAAGTATATTACTCGTCAGGGTAAGCTGGAAGATGCTACTCGGGCTATTAATAAAGCCCTGGAGCTAAAGATGGAGCCAGTTAAGATTAACACGGTGTTAATAAAGGGTTTTAACGATAACGAGGTTATGGATTTTGCCGACTTGGCCTACAATCATCCCTTGCACATCAGATTTATTGAGTTTATGCCTATTGGTGATTTGCAGTTTTGGAACCGCGAAAATATCATTAGCAGTATGGAAACCATGAATTTGATAAAAAGAAAATATCAACTCCTGGAGGGTAAAAAAGTCAGGGGCAACGGCCCGGCTAAGTATTATACGTTGGATGGCGGACGGGGATCGGTAGGCTTTATCAGCCCCATGAGCAACCATTTTTGTGGGGAATGCAATCGCATTCGTATGACTGCCGAAGGAAAACTGCGGGGCTGCCTCTATGACAAGACCGAAAACGACTTGCGCATAGCGTTGCGGACCGGGGCTGGGGATGAAGACCTCCGTCAGATATTTCTTAAG
>CAZYJA010000373.1:0-2206 GCA_964647245.1 uncultured Syntrophomonas sp.
GATCAAGGCATGAGAAAAGCCCGGATTGAAGCGTACATTGGTACGCTGATTGACGGGCTTTTTGAAATAACGCTGAGATTCGCTTTGGTAGCCGGTCTGGACGGGGTTTACTATTGGCCTAAATATGGGTAGCATAATACTATAAATCGATTTTGGAGAAGAAGAATGCTCGAAAACAAGATTAAGAAATATATCGAGGCCAACGGCTTGATTGAACCGGGCCAGCGGATCATTGTCGGGGTTTCCGGGGGGCCGGACTCGATGGCTTTGTTGCATATTTTAAAAAACCTGGCGCCGGGATGGAATTGTGAAATCATGGCGGCTCATTTAAACCATGGGCTGCGAGCTGAGGCGGCTACGGAACAATTATTTGTCGAAGCAAAATGTGCAGCCTGGGGGATTGTCTGTTACTCCCGCAGCGTTGCGGTAGCTGAATTAGCCCGGGTGCACAAGACTACCCTCGAAGACACCGGACGTAACGCTCGCTACCAGTATTTCAACGAATTGCTGGAATCAACCGGGGCTCAGCTTATCGCTACGGCCCACCATTATGATGATGTAGCTGAGACGGTACTCTTGCACCTCTTAAGAGGTGCAGGTATTAAAGGCCTGCGAGGAATACTGCCCCGGAATGGCAATTTGATCCGACCGCTCTTAACCACCAGCAAGGAGGAACTGCTTAATTATTTGCAGGCGCGAGGGATTGATTATTGCCTGGATCAGAGCAATAACGATTCATTGTACCTGCGTAACCGCATTCGCCACGGTTTGATTCCTTATTTGCAAAAAGAATTTAATCCCCGAATTGTGGGTAAGCTAAATCAATTAGCCCTTATCGCCCGCGATGAAAATGAAGCCCTGGAGGAGGAAAGCCGCTGCCTGTGGGACCGGGTGCTGATCAAGCAGGAAGCCGCAACCTTGGTGTTGGATAACCAGGCCTTGGTTATTCTGCCCCGGGCTTATCAGCGCAGAATTGTTTTGCGAGCTTTTGCAGAATTAACCAGTGAATCGGAATGGAATTGGGAAGATGTTCAGAAGGTCCTGGAACTAAGCAGCAAAAAAGGGTCTTCGCTTAGCCTGCAAATGAAAAAGAAGGTCCAGGTTAACAAATCTTATGATAGAATGGTATTTACGACATTCTCCATGGAGTTCCCTAGTTTTAATTATAAAGTTTCGGTGCCGGGTAAGTTGGAATTATTGGAAACCGGGGATACCTACGAATTTACTTTAGTTAAAAGGGAAGAATTTTATCCCCGGAGCTCGCATATTTATCTGGATTATGATAAGTTGCCGCCCTCCGTTTATTTGCGTTCGCGGCGGCCGGGAGATATTTTTCGTCCTCAGGGTATGACTGGCAGCAAGAAACTTAAAAAATATTTTATCGACCTAAAGATCCCTTATAGAGAAAGGGACCGTATAGTTTTGCTCGCTTCCGCAGCAGGCGAGATATGGGCAGTTTTTGGCTTCGGTATCTCCAGGAAGGCGGCGATAAGTAATAATACCCGCACGGTTTTAGTGATTAAAAATCTCCGGGCCGGGGAAAATAGGGGCAGTGATTTATAAGCCCCGATTAATGTCTAAGCTGAACTATAATTGAAAATAAGGTGTCTTTGTGCTACACTGTACCATAAATTATCGCGATAATGCGGTTTTCATAAGCCTTAAGGATGACAGAGGAGGAAGTTAATTGGATAAAACTCTAAAAAATATTGCCATATATGTTCTCATTGTACTCTTAGCTTTGTTTGCTATAAAATTGACATCTACGCCCCAAACCAAGGCTCAGGAGCTTTCCTATTCTCAATTTTACCTTGAGGTTCAGCAGGATCAGGTACAAAAGGTAAATGTAGTTGTAGATGATCTGGTGTATAAGATAGACGCGCAATTAAAAAATGGGGCTATGATCACGGCCACTGCGCCCAAAGAGAGCGATATTATTGCGGTTATGCAAGCCAAGAATATAGAACTGGATACCAAGCCCGTGCCGCCGCCAGCCTGGTGGATGGGACTCTTATCCACCCTGCTTCCGATTGTTATTCTCATCGTAGTCTTGATATTTATTATGAACCAGTCCCAGGGTGGGGGAAATAAGGTTATGCAATTTGGCAAGAGCAAGGCTCGTCTGGCGACCGGGGAAGAAGTTAAGACCACCTTTGCGGATGTAGCTGGGGCTGAAGAGGCCAAAGAGGAAATGGCCGAAGTGGTG
>CAZYJA010000374.1:0-2174 GCA_964647245.1 uncultured Syntrophomonas sp.
AGGGCCAACCTGGAGTTTGAGGAAAAGGCAGGTACTTACTAATATTGATAGAGAATTAAAATTGAGAAATAGCTGGCAGGGGAAGTACTATGCGAAGATAAAGGGTTAAATGCCTTTGAAATCTTGACCGGTTTAACAAGCTTTAAACACGGAAATAGGACTTTCCTGTTAAGAATAATTTATATTAGCCTTGCTTAACCACGGAGCAGGGCTTTTATCATCGACAGGAGTTTCCTGCCGGTTAACTTATTCAACTAAAATCAACTACAAATCCATCGCCAGGAAGTGAATCAATGGATAGAATAATATTGAGGTGATAATGATGAATGAGTTAAACATTAGTAAATGTATTATCCAAAAAAGAAAAGAGAAGGGAATAACCCAGGAAAAGTTAGCCGAGTATATGGGAGTTTCTAAAACAGCTGTTTCCAAATGGGAGTCGGGGCAAAGTTATCCGGATATTTTACTTCTGCCGGAACTGGCGGCCTTTTTCAATGTTACCGTCGATGAATTGTTGGGGTATTCTCCCCAACTTACCAGGGAAGATATTAAGAAAATATATAACAAACTATCCCATGAATTTGCTACCAAACCATTTGAGGAAGTAATGGAGCACTGTAACGAGACCATAAAGAAATACTACTCTTGTTTCCCGTTTTTGCTGTCTATGATCCAACTATTGCTGAACCACGCGGCCCAGGCAAAAAATGAGGACCTAAAAAAGGAAATTTTGCAGCAATGTATTTTGCTAAGTCAGAGAGTGAAAGAGGAATCAGGGAGCACCAGTGATTTTAAAAATGCGAATACTATGGAAGCCTTGGCCGAGATGGCCTTGGGAAATAACGAAGAAGTCATTCGTTTATTAAATGACCAATTGGTTCCATATAGCGGCGATGATGTCATGCTTATTATGGCCTATCAAATGCTGGGAGAAAATGATGAAGCCAATAAAGTAAATCAAGTATTACTCTATCAGAATGTAATAGGAACGTTAACGCTGTTAAACAATTATCTTTCGTTACACATGACGGAACCAGCCTTATTTGAGCAGATATATGCGCAGGGAATACAGATCATTGATTCTTTTCAGATGAAAGAGATTTTGACCAATGCGGTTTTTGGAATTCATATTGTTGCTGCGCAGGGATATTTGATGCAACAAGAGAAAGCAAAGGCATTAAATGCCTTAGAGCAATATGCGAATATTGTTTGTGGATACCAATATCCGTTGAAGCTAAAAGGGAATGGATATTTCAATCAGGTAGATACCTGGCTCGAGGATAATATCACTATTGGAACCAGCAGTCCGATTGACGAAATAACCATTAAGGAGAATTTTATCAAGATAGTTGAGGAAAATCCTGCCTTCGCACCATTGAGAGAAGATGAACATTTTAAAAAGATTGTGGGAAACTTGCAAGCAAAGTTAGGCGGAAAAATTGCTTAATACTCTCATTCCTAAATGAATCTGCTGATCATACTGAATATTTGAAAGAGAGGTCTGAAGGGTGAATCATTTTACTAAGGTAACCGCAATATTCATGCTGGTGGTGATGTTTTTCGGGACGAATGTCGGCAGTGTTTATACAGCCAGCAGTCAGGCAAACGAAATCAAGGTTCCATTAAGATTTATTTGCGAAGCGCAGGGAGCCAACCTGAATTGGAACGCTGCTGCGCAAACCGTAACCGTTACCAGAGGAAGTTCTTCATTTACTATTGTCCTTGGCAGCAAGCAGGCCATAGTAAATGGTAAAACCGTTACCTTGGACAATGCGCCCCAGGTAATAAACGGCAGGATCAAGATGCCGCTGACGTTTATTAATCAGTCACTGGCAACCAGTATTTCCATGGATGACTGTATCAAGATACTGACCGTGAAAAGCATGGATATTTTTAATACGGGTTCAATCAGTGATTCTCAGGTGTTCTGCAGCGACAGGTTTAATCAGGCTCTCCCGGTAGCTGCCAATCAAATGGCTAATGTAGCCAAAGCGCTGGGTGAATTGAAGCAGACCAGCATCAGTGTAGATAAGAATGAGGTTCATCAGAATGTAACGGTTACTTATGCAACCTCTGCTATGGGATCGGTGGCATTTACATTCAGATATAATCATGACGCACAGCTTGATGATATTTCACCGTTGAAGCAAGTTACTGATATTGCTTATAAGGCA
>CAZYJA010000375.1:0-2172 GCA_964647245.1 uncultured Syntrophomonas sp.
ATCCAGGCACCTCTGCATAAAGATCTCCTGCTGTTGACTCCAATCCTGACGCGCCTCTTTGAAGCGATCACAGGCCTTTTCATATTCGCGGCACCGAATATAGTATATTTTCATATTGCGATGATAATCGATACGGCTCTGGCGATAATCTCGTTGCTTGCTTCTGGAAATACCCATAGTGAGCACAAGTTCCAGCGTAGTTGTAGGTTCTTTAGGTTTTTTGGGCTTCTCTGGTATGGGTGAGGGCTCCGGGGGCAAGGCGTCATAGGTGGCCAAAGCCGCTTTGCGCTCCTCTAACAGAATATTTAGATATAGGTTGTATTGGTTTAAATTATCAATATGACCGAGGCTGGAGATGCACATAGTTATGTCGCGGATCAATTCGTCCTTGTTCCGGGCGGCCCGTTTGGCAATTCTACGCGATGAGGAGTATTTATGCAGATGCTTGCTGGCCGACGGTATGTTATGGAAGTTCAGTAAAAATGCAAAATCAGATGAAGTCAGTGGTTCATGTTCAACGGTATAAAGTTTGTAAAAATAAAATTGGGTCATGGTCGGATTATAATAATATGGACCTATGGAATTTAGATATTCATTATCCATTAATCCTTGTAAATCCGCCTGAGCCTGCATTTCTTCTTCAATTAAATTCAGCCACGTTTGAAGGTTGGAACTATTGCCATAACCATTTGCTAACCATTCCTTCATCTGCGAATAGGTGTCCAGGCTGATGTTTATCCAGGACTTATAGTAATAGAACATCAATTGTTCGGGACTATAGCTGATAAAAGCAGATAAGTCCAGGTTATGGCGATCCTCCTTATTTAAAAACGTTGTAAACATCTCTTCCCCCTCTTTCTAAATTATCCGGCTATAAGTAATTTCTATATTTTACCATAAAGTCCTTCTTTTACAAATAAAATTTTACAAAAAATTTCCATATCTAGACATGGAGGGGAAAGTTCTCGTGTTCGTCAGGCGAGTGCTGCATATTTTGCCAGTTAATCGGATAGCCTAGGTTTGAGGTTGGGTGGATGCAAGGGAGGTGTGAGTTATTACGAAAAAGAAGGGTAAAAAGAAAATTCAGATTTTGAGTGATCGGGATCGCTTAAAAATGGAAATAGCCCAGGAACTAGGAATATGGGAGCAGGTGGAAAGGGATGGCTGGGAATCATTAAGTAATGCAGTCTGTGGAAGAGTAGGGGGAATCATGCGCAAAAGACTCCACGATAAGTCAGGCCAATAACCGAAGCACCCTACGGGCACTACTGATGTACGCCTCAATCACCGGTTTTTCGAATCACGAGGGCACGGGACCCAAGGGGACGGCGTGTCAGGGGGAAGGTCCTTTTTGACACGCTGTCAGGGGTAACAAGGGGACGGTTCTTCTGTTACACTTGCTAAGTTAAAGGGTGTAACAGAAGAACCGTCCCCTTGTTACCCTTGTTACCCAATTCAGAAATTTCCTCAAATTACCAAGTATCGTCCCTCAATCTAGACGCCGGCCTGGAAAAACCGGTTTTGCGAGAAACCGGTTTTTCTTTGTCATTTTCAACTATAATTAAGGTTATAATTAGTCTGTAAAGTTATATCTACATACGGAGGTTGGAGAGTCAACATGCACGAGATTGAGAGAGTACAGGCCTATTTGCAGGCGAGGAATTCGGAACTTAGTATTATTGTGCTGGAGGATAACACCAGCACTGCGCCTTTGGCAGCCCAGGCACTGGGTACGGAGGTAGGGCAAATTGCCAAATCAATTCTGTTTAAGACTAAAAACGATAATTATTTAATGGTAGTGTCGGCTGGGGATGTGCGTCTGGATAGTAAAGCTATCAAGGAGACGGTGGGAGAGAAGGTGCGTATGGCTAACGCTGATGAGGTTTTGGAAGTCACCGGCTTCAATGTTGGCGGGGTATGTCCTTTTGCCTTGCGCCGGGAGGTTCCGATTTATCTGGATGAGAGCTTAAAACGCTATGATGTGGTTTATGCCGCCGCCGGTACTGGTCATACCGCCCTGCCCATAAGTTATGAGGAGCTTATGAGAATAACCAGCGGCCAGGCCTGTAGATTTTCAGCGTAGTTGAGGGCGATAGGGTAACAAGGGGGACGGTTCTGTAACAAGGGGACGGTTCTTCTGTTACACCCTTTAACTTAGCAAGTGTAACAGAA
>CAZYJA010000376.1:0-2165 GCA_964647245.1 uncultured Syntrophomonas sp.
AAATGTAATAGTAATAGGTATGGCCGAACGTGAAGGTCACCCCATAAGCTTCTGGAGTTACATGAAGGTAGCGTTTCCTCTGATGTTGCTTTCTATCGCTATTGCTACCATATATCTATTGGTATTTTATTTGTAGAGTAGCCCTGCTCACCCTGGCGATCGCCTTTATGTTGAGAATCATGTTGAGGCAAAGAAATTACTAAAAGACGGTAAGAAGGGTCTCGTTACGTACAACTGGGTACTAAAAAATCAGAACGATGTAGTCCTGGTGCAGGGAACGAATAGTTGTGCTTTTCCCGTAAAGGTTGCTGAATAGATCCCCAATTATTGAAGCAATCATGCATCAATAATTTGATTGTATGATTGCTTCGATTTATACAATAAATTTCCTAAGTGTATTTAACATTAATTAGATTTACAACAACAGAATAAAGATGCTTTTTAATTTAAGCAGCAATTATTCATGCAATTCATGATGAAGACCATATTTCTTGATCTTACGAAGAACCGTGGTCTGATCTATACCTGTTTCCTTAGCTATTTGGCGACTGCTGCAATATTGTTTCATGGCATGACATAGTATTTGTTTTTCAACTTCTTCAATTGCCTGGGGAATGGGAATAAAGCGGTTAACTATAACGGCTTCGGTGCAGTCAACCTGGTTAGGCTTAGTATGTGAACAGTCATAACCGGGCAGAGCTGATATTTCCAAATAGTCTCGATTGCTCAAAACAACCATGCGTTCTATAGCGTGTTTTAGTTGACGGATATTACCAGGCCAACTATGGTTTTCAATGGCCCTTAACACGTCCAAATTGATCCTTTTGTTTTGCCCGTAGCGCTGATTACACTCGTGTAGAAAGTACATACAGAGCGGGCGAATGTCTTCCGGACGTTCCCGGAGCGGGGGTATATGAAGGTTAATTACATTTAAGCGGTAGTACAGATCCTCTCTAAATTTCTGTGTATGAACCATTTCTTCCAGGTTCTGATTGGTAGCAGCTAATAACCTTATGTTGACTGGGGTGGGGGTGTTGGCTCCCACTCTAGTAATTTCACCACTATCAAGTGCCCGTAACAGTTTTACCTGTAAATTGAAAGGCAGGTCGCCAATTTCATCAAGAAATAGGGTTCCCCCATGGGCGGTCTCAAACAAGCCTTTTTTGCCATTTTTGGCTGCCCCAGTAAATGCGCCCCCAACATATCCGAAGAATTCGGATTCCAAGAGTTGTTCAGGAATAGCCCCACAGTTTACAGCTACAAAAGGGCTTGTTTTTCTAGGACTTTTTTCGTGGATGTACTTGGCTACTACTTCTTTTCCTACGCCGGATTCACCAGTTATCAAAATCGTAACATCGACGGCACTTACTTTTAAGGCTGAGGCAAATAATTCTCTCATCCGGTTATTTACAGCCACAGGTTCCCCGTCGGGCTGGTTTAGTCCATTAAGGTGCTTATAGTATAGTTCCTCCATCTCTTGAGCTTGATCAAGCTGTTCCCTCAGGTGCACCATTTCAGTCATATCTCGGCAGTTGGTTACGACTAGCTGTATCTGGCCTTTATTATCAAAAATAGGGCTTGCAGTTACCATGACCGTCCTTCCTGGTACTAGCTGGGTATGAGTATAGGTTACCGGGACTTTTTTTTCCAATACATCCAGGCATGCGATTCTAGTGTAAGATTTGCTTACTGTAAATTCGCGGAAGTTTTTCCCTATGAGTTCTTCCTTTTTAATGTCGGTTATGCGGAAATAAGCATCGTTGGCCATTACCACATTGGCATTATTGTCTGTAACCAGTATACCATCGTAAGATTGTTGAATAACAGCCGCCATTCCGGCATAAGTGAGATCTGCATTGTTTGAAATTGAAGATGGTGATTCAATGATAATTTGTACTCACTCCTTTTAAGCCATAAAAATCATTGCTGCTGAATTTCGGTTACATACCAAAAGGCACCTAATTATATGTTACAGTATTGGTACATATTGCGCAATTGTATCCTGATTGGATGTAGAATTTATTCTCCATAACAGTAAATTTGCGTAGGCTATATTCGCCCAAGAGAATGAGCCAGCCTGGCCAGGCCTAGAAAAGTCAGGATTAGATGGTATTTATGTAGGAATTCATGTTATATTTATCCATATTCATGGGTTATATTTATGA
>CAZYJA010000377.1:0-2153 GCA_964647245.1 uncultured Syntrophomonas sp.
AGTGACTTTTGTATTGTTACCTCCGACAATCCTCGCAGTGAAGAACCGGAGGCAATTCTGGATGATATTATTCCAGGGGTTAAGGAGATAGCGGACTCTCATTATGCTAAAATCGTTGATAGACGGGAGGCCATACACCAGGCTATTTGTTTGGCCAAAAAGGGCGATCTGGTTATTATTGCCGGCAAAGGCCACGAAACCTATCAACTGGTTAAAGATAGGGTGCTGGAATTTGATGACCGCAAAGTAGCGGCCGAGTTCTTGAGAGGAAAAGCAGACTAATGCAATTAGATTTGGAATTTATTGTAGATAGTGTAGCCGGAGTTTTCGCAGGCGGTCAATCGGGCTGGGTAACGGGAGTCGCTACTGATTCCCGTAAAGTAAAACCAGGAGAACTCTTTATTGCCTTGCAGGGTGAAAATTTTGATGCCCATGACTATATTGCTGATGTTTGGCAAGCCGGGGCAGCTGCGGTGGTGGTATCCAGACCGGTCAGTCTGCCTCCAGGCGACAGTGGGGGAGCGGTTATTCTGGTGGAGGATACCCAAGTGGCTTTGCAGAAGCTGGCCGGACGATACCGGCAATTATTTGCTATTCCCATAGTCGCAGTTACCGGAAGTGTTGGCAAAACAACTACCAAGGATATGCTGGCTGATTGCCTGGCTTCAGTTTACAAAACTGTAAAAACTCCCGGTAACTTTAATAATGAGATCGGGCTGCCTCTAACTCTGCTTAGTATTGATGACCAGCATCAAGCTGCAGTGGTGGAGTTGGCTATGCGGGCTCCGGGCGAAATTGCTAACTTAGCTCGGATAGTCCGGCCTACTTATGCTATAATCACCAATATTGAGCCGGTTCACCTGGAAACCATGCAGAGTATGGAGAATATTGCCCGGGCTAAATGTGAAGTGCTGGAGTTCATTGACCCGAAACAATTTGCGCTTATTAATGGCGATAATGAACTGTTGCTTAAGGCAGCCGCCCGATATCCGATTCCGAAATATACCTTTGGTTATAGTGAAAAATGTGCTATTCAGATTGTCCAGGCTGATCCAGATGGAATAGGTATAAGGGTTGGATTAAGACTTGAAGATAAAGTGCAAAGTTTTTATTGTCCGGTTCCGGCCAAGCGTCTCGCCGCTAACCTGGCCGCAGCAGCAGGAATGGCATATCTGATGGGAGTAAGCGTTGATAATATTAAGAACGGTCTGGCTCAATACGAACCGAGCGGGAATCGTTTAAAAATTATTAATCTTCAGTCGGGTGGTGCTATCATTGATGATACCTATAATGCCAATCCGTTATCGATGATGGCCGCGTTGGAAGTATGCCAATACATTAGTAGAGGCCGAAGGACGGTAGCGGTTTTGGGCGATATGTTTGAATTGGGCGACTATGAAAAAGAAGGCCATATTCGGGTTGGCAAAAGGGTTGCCGAGCTGGGTCTTGACCTATTGGTAACAATTGGACCGAGAGCTTCATATATTGAGCAAGGTGCTCTTCTTAGCGGTATGCCAAGCTCTAGGATTATTCATTGTGATAGCCGGGAAGAAAGCTTGTCCTGGTTAAAAAAACATGTTGATCAACAGGAAGTTATCCTGTTCAAAGGTTCGCGAGGTATGCAACTTGATAAGTTGGTTCAGGCCTGGTTGGACTGATTGGGCATGGGAGGTAGTTTTATATGAATGATTACATAATAAACGCTTGTCTGGCAGCCGGGGTTGCAGTTATAGTATCGCTGGCCATGGGGCCTTTTATGATACCTTTTCTTACCCGACTTAAGGTAGGCCAGAGCATCCGCGCAGAAGGACCCCAACGGCATTATGTTAAAGCAGGTACACCCACTATGGGTGGAATTATCATTATTACTGCTATTATGGTAGCGAGTTTTCTATTTGCTGGAGAAAGTAAAGAGGTCTTAACCGCAGTTTTAGTTATGCTGGCTTTTGGGGGAATTGGCTTCTGGGATGATTACATTAAGGTAGTACTCAAACGCTCATTGGGACTCAGAGCGCGTGAAAAGTTGGGGCTGCAACTGCTGATTAGTGTGATTTTCGGGTTGCTGCTCTTTTTCTATCTGGACAGGGGTACCGAAATAATCATTCCGGTTTCGGGACACGTAATAGATCTTGGTTTTTACTATCTGCCTTTTC
>CAZYJA010000378.1:0-2151 GCA_964647245.1 uncultured Syntrophomonas sp.
TGAGGCTTTCATATGCTATGGAGAACTTACTGGCCAGAATTTCCGCATCACCTACCACGGTAAATGAAACTTTGGGGTTAGCTTTAATATTTTCTAGTTTATGCCCTTCTAAGGCACAGTGAAAATAAATACTATTGGCAGTAAAGACATAGTTTAAGGGAACTCCGTAAGGTTGACCATTATTATCTACCGTAGCCAATACCCCGTATAAACCATTTTGCAGCAATGATAAACTTTCCTGGCGCTCCATTTGCCGTTCAATTTTGCGCATTACCTTAGTTTCCACATTATTACCTCCAAGTTAAAAATATTGGTGCCAGCTTTAACTAGATAGCTCTGTAAGGCTGATTATACTACAAATACCGGAATTACCTTAGAGTTTCCCTAAGGCGAAGCATAAAACTCACGCTTTCTAAAACATTATTAGATACAAACTTCATAGCCAATGAGGTAAAATGTGATTGTATTATAATTACAGGGGAGGTAAATTATGATTATTAACCTGACCGACCGCATAAAATTCGTAGAAGGCCCTAATGGGGCAAGGTTTCCCTACTGTCACTGTCTGCTAATTGAAGATGACATGAGAGTAATACTAGACAGCAGTTTTGGCAAGGAAAATCTGGAGTACCTGCTAAAAGAGCCTGTTGATATTATTGTGAACTCCCATTTTCACGAAGATCATATCTTAAATAATCACTATTTCCCCGATGCCAAAGTATGGGTCCATTACTTGGATGCCCCACCGATGCGGTCCCTGGATACTTTCCTGCAGTACTACGGATTTGCCGAATTTGGCGGAGAACAGCAGGGCTACGACTTCATTGAATCTATCGATTTGCACGCCTCACCGGTGCACCGGGAATTTACGGATGGAGATATCCTGGATTTTGGTCACGTAAAGTTAAGGGTTATTCATGCCCCCGGGCACACTCCGGGTCACTGTGTCTTTTATGAGGATGAGACCGGATTGCTCTTTAGCGCTGACATTGATCTAAGCAGCTTTGGTCCCTGGTATGCTCATAAATGCAGCAACCTGGATGACTTCGTGGTATCTATCAAAAAGTGTATGGACCTGAACCCCCAACTCGTAGTTTCGGGTCATAAAGGGATCATTAAGGATGACATCCCGGCGAGGTTGCAAAAATATCTGAATACTATTTACAGGAAAGAAGAACAAATAATTAAAGCCCTGCAGTCACCCATGACATTGGAATCGCTTACCCAGATGCAGATAGTTTATGGTGAAAAAGCTAAGTTGGATGCTATATTGAGAGTATTTGAAAAAATGGCTGTATACCAGCATCTGCAAAGATTGATATCTCTGGGCGAGGTGGTTCAGAGTGATGACTTATTTTATTTAAAGTAGTCGCTGTTCGTCCTAATAGGCGCCGGACCCAGCCTAAAAATATATTGTAGTTGGTTTTTCCGATCCCGGAAGAATTGTGATATAATTCTCTGGGTTATGGATATAGCTATTAAACGAGGATAACCCGGGTATAAGTGGTAAAAACTAACATAATATATTTGCAGGAGGAATACAACATGGAACGTACATTTACAATGGTAAAACCAGACGGAGTCCAAAGGGGACTAGTGGGCGAAATTATTAGTCGTTTCGAAAAAAAGGGCATCAAGCTGGCAGCTATTAAACTAATGCAGATTACCCCAGAATTAGCAGCTCAACACTATGCCGAACATAAAGAAAGACCTTTTTTCGGTGATCTGGTTGAGTTCATTACCTCCGGACCGGTAGTCGCAATGGTTCTGGAAGGCGAAAATGTAATAGCAATGGTCCGCACCATGATGGGCGCTACCAATCCTCAAGAATCAGCTCTAGGCACTATGACTATTGACAAAAATATTATTCATGGCTCCGACTCACCTGAAAGCGCTCGCCGTGAAATCGGCATCTTCTTCCAGGAAACTGAAATTGTTACTTATAAAAAAGCGGGCGAAGAATGGATTTACGCTTAGGATTACTAAGCAAACAGTTTTTTAATAATCCCATTTACCCACAACCTGATCGACCGTTCCTAGGCTCATAAGCCTAGGAACGGTTTTAGCAATTTTATAAACCCTTATTCTTCGGCTGAAAAGCCTATCAATACATGAGTCGCATCACAAAACGGCTTATTCTCTGATCTTCCG
>CAZYJA010000379.1:0-2143 GCA_964647245.1 uncultured Syntrophomonas sp.
ATAATATTGGATGAACCGACCGGCGGATTGGACCCCCTGATGCAGCACAAGTTTTTTGAACTGATTCATGAAGAGAACCAGCGGGGAGTTACGGTTCTTTTCTCGTCCCACATCTTGAGCGAAGTTCAAAAGATCTGTACCCGGGTGGGCATAATCAAAGCAGGCCAAATGGTTAAGGTTGAAGCTATAAGCAATCTGGAGCATGAAAACTACCGGAAATACCGGATCGAAATGATGGAAGTGATGCCAGCCGATTACTTCGACCTGCCGGGTATCAGCAATTTAGCGGTGAACGATAAAGCCGTTAATTTCATTTATAATGGTGACATAAACCTAATTATCGCCAAGCTGTATGAACGAAAAATAAATAACCTCATAGTGGAAGAGCCTTCTCTCGAGGAGATATTTATGCATTACTACGAGAAGGAGGCTTAAGGTTTTGAACATTTATCGGCAGGAAATGAAAAGGTCAGTTCGCTCCACCATCTATTGGACGGTGGGCATGCTGGCGACATTACTGCTATTCATGTTTATGTTTCCAACCTTGTCCCAGGACGTAGCCTTAATCAATCAAATAGCCAGTAAGTTCCCGCCGGAGATAATAAGGGCCTTGGGGTTAAGCAGCCTGGACTTATCCACCGTATTGGGCTTTTACGGATATGTGTTCTCATTTATTATGCTAATTGGCTCAGTATATGCTCTGAAATCTGGCATCTCGGCCTTATCTGAGGAGATAAGGGCCCAAACCGCTGATTTTTTACTATCGAAGCCCATTACCCGAACAACCATAGTGACCACCAAAATTGTAAGCGTAATCTCTCTCCTATTGCTGCAAACCATCATATATATTATTGGTGCCTTTATTATTACCCAATTGATTACCGATCAGTATTTTGATAAATCCATTTTTCTATTAATAAACCTGAGCCTATTTCTGGTGGAGTTATTCTTTGTAGGCTTAGGACTATTGCTGTCAGTTATTATGAAAAGGATTAAAACGGTCTTACCAATTGCTTTGGCTATAGTATTTGGCTTCTGGGCTCTGCAAATGCTAAACCAATCCCTGGCCGACCCCAAATTAGCCTACATAACACCCTTTGCCTATTTTGATATTGCTAAATTAATCGCGACTGGTCGCTATGAAACGGCCTATTTATTTAGTGATGCGGTTCTGGTTGTGGTTTTTACAGCGCTAACTTATATAATCTATCAGCGCCAGGACATGCCATCGGTCTAGCTTCAGTTAAGGTTAAGGAGGTCAGGAATGAACATTGTCTTAAGAGAGCTGCGTGCTAATCTAAAATCACTCATTATTTGGTGTGTTGCCATGGTTGCCCTTATAGCGACTGGTATGGTTAAATATGCAGGCATTGCCGCCATTGGTCAAAGTGCCAACGAGCTTTTTAATCAGTTGCCAGCGGCGATGAAAAGTATACTGGGCATGAACTCACTTGATCTAACTTCCATATCAGGGTTCTACGGAGTCTTCTTTCTTTATTTCCTGTTGTTAGGTGGTACTCATGCGGTAATGATGGGCGCAGTTATCATCTCGAAGGAGGAAAGAGATAAGACTGCCGATTTTCTATTTGTGAAACCGATTGTGCGCAGTCGGATAATTACTGCCAAGCTGGTTGCAGTCCTTGTTAACCTGATCATATTTAATTTGGTAACCCTTGGGGCATCGGTTTTTTTCGTGGGCCTGTATAACCAGGGTGAACCTATCAATGAGCAAATTATTAACTTAATGATCGCCTTATTTATTATCCAGCTCATATTTGCATCTATTGGGGCGGGGATATCGGGATTGGCCAAGAACACCCAAAAGGCTAGTTCTTGGGCTACAACGTTATTCTTAATTACATTTTTGTTATCAACCGCGGTAGAACTTTATAGTAAGATAGATTTCCTGAAATATTTCACGCCCTTTAAATACTTTATCGTGATTGATGTAATGCAAGGCACCTTTGATCCCTTCTTTCTACTCCTGGCTGCCTTAATAGTGGTACTATGTACGACGTTAACCTATATCACCTTCCAAAAACGGGATATATACATCTGAGACAATGGAGACGGTTCTAAAAGGGCTCAATCGGAAGTTTTGCGCACGAAAAAGGCGTAATTATCAGCTGTTATATGATAATTA
>CAZYJA010000380.1:0-1583 GCA_964647245.1 uncultured Syntrophomonas sp.
ATGTATGTTACCGGAGTAACCAACATCCGAGACGTAGTCCCGTTCCCGCGAACAGTTAAATCGTGTGAGTTTTAATCGGGCGCAGGTGGCCAGGCCTGACGTAATATGGAACTAATTGTGGAAAACCCTCATCTGATGATATAATTTTAAGGTTGACGATCCCAAGTATAAAACTGAATAAATTATTCATCTGATTGTTAATGGGGGTATGGCTAATGGAAAAAGTAGATATAGCAATTATTGGAGCAGGAGTAATTGGTCTGGCTATCGCTAAGGAATTATCAGAAAAACATCGTCATAAAACTATCGTGGTAATTGAAAAAGCGCCTAAATATGGGCTGGAAACCTCCAGCCGCAATAGCGAGGTTATCCATTCAGGTATATATTATCCGGTTAATATGCTCAAGACTTCGCTGTGTATTGAAGGCAATGCTCTCCTCTATGAATACTGTGACAAATACCGGGTGGCACATAACCCGATCGGCAAGCTTATTATTGCCAGTGACCATAATGACGCCGCCGGACTGGAAAAAGTGCAGGAGCAGGGCCGTCTGAATGATATTAAACTGAAGGTGCTTACTGAGCGCCAAATTCAGCTGGAAGAACCGTCCATCGCTGCCGAACTGGGGTTATTTATTAAACATACCGGGATCATTGATTCCCACGATTATCTTAATAGTCTCTATTATCTGGGCAATCAGAATGGGGTCCATTATCTATTCAACTCCGGTATGATTGATATTCAGTACGATGGTAATGCTTATATCATTGAGACTCCAGTCGAAAAGATTAAAGCCGAGCTGGTTATTAATGCCGCTGGTTTGTACTCTGATCAGATCCCAGCCCGGTTGGGAATAGATATTGATTCAGCCGGGTATCGACTTCATACTTGCAAAGGGGAATATTTCAAGATAAATCGCCGGGTTAATATTAATCATTTGGTTTATCCCACTCCCGATCGATATGGATTAGGTATTCATCTGACCAAAGATATCAATGGCAGTCTGCGTCTAGGCCCCAATGCTTATTATGTCGATGAAATAGATTATTCCATCACCGACGCCCGGAAAGAAGAATTCTATGCCGCAGCCAAACGCTATTTGCCTTTCCTGGCAATTGATGATTTAACCCCTGACTTCGCTGGGGTCAGGCCTAAACTGCAGGCCTTCGGAGAAACCCAAACCAAGGATTTTGTTATCCATGAAGAAACTGATAAAGGTCTGCCCGGCTTGGTCAATCTTATCGGCATCGAATCTCCGGGCCTAACCTCCAGCCTGGCCATAGCTCGCTACGTAAACAGCATAATCTAGCCTGTCGTGTGCGTGTCAAGGGAACGGTCCTTTTGTTACGCTTGGGACACATGGAAGGGAAGGGATATTATGAAGTTGGTTACTTATTGTTATTTGGGCGAAGAAAATGTAGGGGTCTTAGTTGAAGATAGGATTATTCCCGTGAATGATATCATCGCTGCAACTGGCCAACCCAGGATAGCTTCGATGCTTGAGTTAATTGAAAAATGCGATGCCGGGCTCATAGCGAAAATGAATAATCTCAATCATCGAAGCTATCCTGGGTTGGCCAGT
>CAZYJA010000380.1:1593-2133 GCA_964647245.1 uncultured Syntrophomonas sp.
CCCGACTTCAACATCCTGGCGATTATCGCGGTTGGCCCCTCGACTCGGTTAAACTGCTGGCTCCTATTCCTTATCCGCGCAGGAATGTCTTTTGTATCGGCAAAAATTATGTCGAACATGCCACTGAAATTGAAGCTACTAGAATAGCCGGCAGCGGCATTCCGGATTACCCTATAATTTTTACCAAAGTTGCCAGCCCAGCCCTGGCCAGCGGCGAAGAAATCAGGTTTTCTCCGGAGGCTACCAATCAGGTCGATTATGAGGTTGAATTAGCAGTTATCATTGGCAAGGAAGGTACCAATATTAAGCCGGAAGAAGCCGAAGATTATATTTTCGGTTATACCATAGTGAACGATGTATCGGCTCGGGATCTCCAGGTTCGCCACAAGCAATGGTTCAGAGCTAAAAGTTTAGATACCTTTTGTCCAATGGGACCTGCCATCGTACACAAAAGCGAAATACCTTTTCCGGTGGAATTGAAGATAGATTCCCCTGCTGAAACAGGGTGTTTTCCCTTGATAGGATAGGCACTTAAAAAAT
>CAZYJA010000381.1:0-2084 GCA_964647245.1 uncultured Syntrophomonas sp.
CAATGCGGTGAAGAAGTTTATCGGGGAATATAACCCGGAAAACTATCTGCTGAAAAAAGAAAATCCGCTGGCAGTAGGACCTTACGATATTAGTGCCTATTATATGGAACACAAGGTACAAGAGGCGGAGGCAATGAAGGCGGCCAAGGCGCGCATCCTGGAGGTAGCCGCCGAGTTTGCCAAGATGTCCGGTCGCAGCTATGGCCTGTTGGAAGAATATAGGATGGAGAACGCGGAGCTGGCCCTGGTTATAATCGGATCCAGTGCCGGAACTGCCAAAGCAGCTGTCGACCAGCTGCGGGAAGAGGGCGTCAAGGCCGGGTTGGTCAAGATCAGAGTATTTCGTCCTTTCCCAGGTGAAGAACTGGCCCGGGCACTCCAGGGCACCAAGGCGGTCGCCGTGATGGATAAGTCGGAGGGCTTTTCGGCCAATGGAGGTCCTTTATTTGCCGAGACCCGCAGTGCTTTATATGATCTGCCGGAACGTCCTTATCTGATAGATATTGTTTATGGTCTGGGCGGCCGTGATGTAAGAACCGAGGATATTGAAAAAGTGTTTGGCCGGCTGGCGAACATTGCTGCGACCGGCGAGATAGGACCGGTATATACCCATATGGGACAGAGGTCAAAGGAGGCGACAGCATGAGCAAGGTATATAACCTGAAACAGGAAGTAGGCAAGCCGGAACGTCTCACCGGCGGGCATCGACTCTGCGCCGGCTGTGGTGCCGGGGTCATTGTGGCCGGGGTTCTGCGGGCTCTGGATAAAGAGGACCGGGCAGTGGTGGTTAATGCTACCAGTTGTCTGGAGGTCTCTACCTTTATGTATCCCTATACTGCCTATACGGATAGCTTTATTCATTCTGCTTTTGAAAACTCGGCGGCTACCTGCTCCGGAGTGGAAGCTGCCTATAACGCTTTGAAACGCCGCGGCAAGGTAGAAGGAACCATTAAGTTCATTAATTTTGCAGGTGACGGCGGTACTTATGACATTGGGCTGCAATCCCTGTCAGGCGCTATGGAACGCGGTCATGACATGGTCTATGTCTGCTATGACAACGAGGCTTATATGAATACCGGAATCCAGCGTTCGTCTTCAACCCCTCGTTTTGCCCGGGCTACTACCACGCCGGTTGGTTCGGTGGGGCAGGGTAAGCAACAGAATAAAAAAGATATGACTGAGATCCTGGTGGCTCATAATATCCCTTATGTAGCTCAGACGGCACCTATCGGCAATTTCAAGGACCTGCACAGCAAGTCGTATAAAGCCATTTATACGGAAGGTCCTTGCTTTATCAACGTATTATCACCCTGTCCGCGCGGATGGGATTACCCCATGGCCCAGCTGGCGGAGATCACTAAGCTGGCAGTGGATACTTGTGTCTGGCCCCTCTACGAAGTAGAGGAGGGAGTGTGGCGGCTGAGCTATAAACCGAAGAAAAAGCTGCCGGTAGCAGACTTTCTGCGCCCTCAGGGAAGATTTAAGCATATGTTCCAAACCGGAAAGGCAATGAGTGGATGATTGAAGAAGCTCAAGCCTATGTGGATCATAAATGGGAACGTTTGCTGGAGCATACCGAAGCTTAAATCTAAAGCTAAGGCTGGGAATAATTCCAATAAATATGGTATGATAAATTTTAACAAGGAGGTTTTGCCTATGGAACAGTCCATGTTTACGAATGAGGTCATCTTATCCTGGCTCCAATATTTTTCCCAAAACGCCCCGCTCAACCTGGCAAAACTGAAGATGCTGGACATTACCGGGAAAACCAAGAACCTGATTCCGACGGTTATGAGCAACCGGGCCGTACTGGTCTTTACGGACGCCGGACATCCGGATATCTTCTACGACATGTGGAATACGGAATTGGGGGACTGTGATATCTGGTACAATGAGGGCTCAGATCCATCCGGCGAGATCAAGCACGACAAGGTCAGAGACTTGATCAACCGCGGGATCAATGCTTCTGCAGCTATGTTAATTCTTAATCCTAAAGCTGCAACAAATTACCAGATAGGTATCGAGAACAATCGTTTCTCCTGCGGCTCTGTTCATTATGTGTGCCGGGAAGTTCGGGCTGTTAT
>CAZYJA010000382.1:0-1350 GCA_964647245.1 uncultured Syntrophomonas sp.
ACCTTTTTCAAGTTCTCACCTCCTTGGTCAGTATGACATGTTACCTCTAAACCCAAGTGATATCAACGATTTCCTGGCATAATCCGTGCCAGTGCAGGAGAGAAAGATTGGCGGTTTAGTGCGGTTATCTTGTTGAATTCATCCACAGTAATCAAGTCGTTTTTCAACATGGATTCTAATATTTGCTGGGCCAGAAGATAATCATACTCATGCTGTAATTGCTCCTGCGGAACAGGCTTTTTTTCATAATTGATTTCCGGCTTTTCATCTGTAACGTTCGTCATATTTTGTTTCCTCCCATCGGAGGGCAACTAACCCTCTCACCATCCACAGGACAGAGAAGGGCAGTTTGAGTACCGAAACGGGGGAGGGTAGGGGGAGGTAAGGGTGAAAAAAAATAACCGCCAAGTAAAATCACTCGGCGGCATTGATAGGCGGTTATTCTGTTTTGATTATTTGGATTCGTTTTCCTCGGCTGGCCGGATAACCAGCCAGTTGTTTAACTCCCCGACAATCACTACATCGCCGACCTTGTATCCGAGCTTTTTCAGCCACCGACCCTGTAGCTTGATGCAGGGAATGCTGCTGGCTGATGTGCCGGAAGCACTGCATACTTTCAGCTTTCGTATTTTCATCCGGCTGACCTCCTTCCTCAGGTCAGCAGATTACCTCTTAATGGTAAAGAAAGCAAGTAAACTACTCTATTTTTGGCTCATAATTTCATTAATAAAGAAGGTTTTAACAAACCGGCTGCATTTATGTCTATATATACTACAGTCTATATCGCCGCAGCCGGCATCTTCTACAGCCAAACACTGCTCATCCTCCAATGGGGGCAGGATTTGACAGTTTCAGACATCAAATATGCCCAACCAGCAAAAAGCCACCTATTTAATCATCTTTTCCGCCTTAAGCCTGCCGTAGACAGATAACAATCCGCCTACAGCCCCGGCAATAACTGTTATTAACTGAATAACCTGATCCTGCGTCCCTTGATCAACAACAACACCAAAAGCTCCAGCTACTGCTGCTCCGATTGCCACCAAACCGCCCCAAACAGCTTTGGACTGCCACCATTTTTTAGATTCGTCCATGAAACACCTATCCTTTCAACTCGTTTATAATTGCCTTCTTTATACTTATAGCCACTGCGCACAACATCCAGAAAGGCACATCCTCCAAGGCATCATGATCCCCATTAATAAGCCCTTCATCCTTTGCCTTGGTTACAAGGTCTGTTTGCCATTGTTCAGCCATTTTATTAACCCCTTCATTTAAATCATTAAAGAGTCGATCCCAGGGAAACCCGGAACCGGGGCAGTTTGGCCTGTTCACGCTGTCAATCCTGTA
>CAZYJA010000382.1:1379-2082 GCA_964647245.1 uncultured Syntrophomonas sp.
CTCGCCGGGCATCCCTTCATGCTCGATTCCGATGGTGTACCGGTTGGGATTGGTGCCGTCGTACAATATCCAATTGGGCTTATTCACCTCGCCGGCATGCCAGGCCGCATCTTCCACCTTGACCAGTTGCAGAATACGCCCGTCCCTTGTCACCAGGTAGTGAGCGCTGGCCTGTGCTGCCGGGTTTTGCATCCAGGCCAGGCAACCAAAGAATGAACCGGCTGTAATGTGGTCCACTATGGCAATGGGGATCCTGCCTTTGCGCCCCTGGCTGTAGTTAGGGGTCCCGACCCACTCAATGTTCATGATCCCACCCTTCCTTTCAGTTCTTTTACGTCTTCCCTGACCTCGCCCATATCCCGAGACAGGTTTTCATACTGCTGCCCCAAATTCTCAAGGCATTCCAAAAGCCTGTCCTCTCTTTTCTCGTTAGTCCGGAGGACATAAAAAAGCAGCCCTACAAACAGCGCTGCCCACAGACCTTCTTTGATCGCCACCTTGATGATTTCGGACTCCAATATCCCCACCTCCGCAAAAAAATTAACCGCCCTTAAGGCGGCTGCAGTTCAATTCCTGTTTACGCAGCAATCAGATATTTAAAGCTTTATTGCTGAGTATATTATCAATAGCTGATATTTCTTCGAGAACCTCATTTCTTCGGGTAGTTATAGCTGTAATATCGTTCAACACCCCTTCTGCCTGT
>CAZYJA010000383.1:0-2064 GCA_964647245.1 uncultured Syntrophomonas sp.
CAGGACGGTCACTCAATTATTGAAAGAACAACCTGATGCTGCCTTCGATATTCACCGCGACTCATCCCCCGCCAATGCCTACATTACAAGCATCAATGGAGTCGATACCTCCAGAGTTATGATCGTGGTTGGCCGTTCCAACCCCAATATGAAAACCAATCTGCAATATGCCAGGCGAGTTAAGGCTGAAGCTGATGTATTATATCCGGGACTCCTCCGAGGAATATTCCTGGGTAGAGGTTCTTATAACCAAGATCTCTATCCTACCGCACTGTTATTTGAAGTCGGAACCGAATCACTTTCGCTGGGGTTGGCGGAAAACGGAGTACGATTCTTAAGCGACGTGATCACCCGGGTCCTGGCCAGTTCATAAATTAATAGAACCCCATCATTTTTAGACGGTCTGAAGCCATCCTGTTGCTGCCAATAGGATGGCTCTTAGTTTGCCTGCCCATAAAGATTATTAAATACTGAATAACCCGGTACTTTTAAATTATAATGTAAAGAGAGACGCCAAGGTTTGGCCAGGGGAGGAAAGAGTATTGAAACTGGATTTAAAGTGGCAGGCATTTTTAGTTGTCTCCATCGGCATATTTATTTCTACCCTGGATGGCAGTATTTTAAACATAGCCAATCCCAGTATAGCCCACGATCTCCATGTCGATATGGAGCAGGTCCAGTGGGTGATAACTGCCTATCTGTTAGTCATTACTGCTTCATTAATATTCTTTGGCCGGCTGGGAGATAGAATAGGCAGCCATAAAATATATACCTATGGCTTTCTGGTATTTTCCCTGGGTTCTTTGGGCTGCAGTCTATCCCGGTCGCTAATGGTTTTGATTGCAGCACGTGTTTTACAGGGGCTGGGAGCCAGTATGATGATGGCGACTGGTATCGGTATTGTTTCCAACATGTTCCCGACCGGTGAGCGCGGTAAAGCTCTGGGAATGACTGGTACAGTGGTGGCCATGGGCAATATGATGGGACCAGGCTTGGGAGGATTACTCCTGGCCCATTATCAGTGGCCGGTGATTTTCATGATCAATATTCCCATTGGCATCCTGGGATTCTATCTGGGACAAAAATATTTGTTCACCCCCGATCTTAATAATAATGAAGGCCATGGCTACGACCTCACCGGGATTATTATGATGGCATTGGCAGTCACCACTCTGATTATCTCCCTGTCGAGTGGTTCAGGCATGAATATCGAACTACTAACCATCGCGGTGGCATTTACGGTCCTTTTCTATCTATGGGAGAGAAAAGCTGCTTATCCCTTGCTGGACTTTGAACTATTTAAAATAAAGGCCTTTGTAAACGGTAACTTAATGGCAGTTGCCGTCTATTTCACTCAAAATTCGGTGTTTTTTCTTCTGCCCTTCTACATGGAGACCATACTCCAGCTGTCACCGACCCATTCTGGTTTATTAATGACCATTACGCCGGTAACTATGGCCGTAGTTGCTCCCCTATCAGGTTATTTATCTGATAAAGTTGGTTCCAGCCGGATTATTTGTCTGGCTTTGATGTTTCTTACCGCATCCTTCCTGGTTTTAGCCAGTCTGGACACTAATGTAGCTATTATAAAAATATGCTTAGGTTTATGTTTGCTAGGTATAGGTATGGGCATGTTCGGTTCACCCAATACCAGTTCGATCCTGGGTGCCATTCCTAACAACAAGGCCGGTTATGGAGGCGGCTTTATTTCAACCAACCGTAATCTTTCCTTTTCCCTGGGGATTGCGTCTTCGGTGAGTATTTTTACCTGGCTGCTACATAAAAACGAGGCCACTATGACGTACTCATTAGCTTATATTGAAGCCAGCCATGTCGTTTATTGGGTAGCAGCCATCACCTTCGGAACTCTGCTGCTATGCCTTTTGACTCAGTTCAGCAAGGAATCATCCCCTAACGGTGATATCTGACCAAATATTATATAGTGAGGATCTTTTTTTATCTGTAGGTGCTAAAAGCTGGAATCAATCATCGGTCATTATTTTAACAAAAACGCCTGCAATTTCCGGATCCAGCAGGGTTCCCGCCATCTTATTAATTTCCTGC
>CAZYJA010000384.1:0-2057 GCA_964647245.1 uncultured Syntrophomonas sp.
TCTGTCCGATTTCTTGAGTGCGGATATTCCTGATGCTAGATTTTATGTTTATGATGATGTCTGGTATGAAGAGAATCGGATTGAGGTTCAGACTTCCTGCCCGGTTTCTTCAATAGATACTAAGGCCAAAAAAGTAGTTCTGGCCAATGGTGACAGCCGGGATTATGACAAATTGATTATAGCCACCGGAGCACGTAGTAATATTCCGCCGTTTAAGGGCGGAGAACAGCGGGGCGTTTTTGCTTTGCGCAATCTGAAGGATGCAGTGCTGCTCCGGGAGGGAATACGAACAGCGAAAAAGGCTGTGGTAATCGGCGGCGGAGTTTTGGGCCTGGAGGCGGTCGAGGAGATGGTGGCCCAGGGAATAGAGGTCGCCGTGGTGGAGCACAACACCCGTATCATGCCCCGCCAACTGGATGAACCAGCTTCCCTGCGTTTGCATCAGCTGATGCAGGCCAAAGGGGTGCAGCTTTATTTGGGTCTGGATACCGAGGAGATACTGGGAGACGGTGCGGTAACCGGGGTCAGGTTAAATGACGGGCAGGTCCTGGCAGCTGATCTGGTTTTGCTTTCTACCGGGGTGAAACCTAATGTGGAACTGGCCCGGGAGGCAGGGCTGCAGGTGGACCGGGGTATTGTGGTGGATGCCGGCATGCGCACCAGTGTCAGTGATGTTTATGCAGCCGGGGATGTGGCTCAATTTGGTGACCGGCTGATCGGCTTGTGGCCGGTATCCCTGGAAATGGGTAGAATAGCTGGGGCCACTGCGGCGGGGGACTGGGCTCAATATGTGGAACCGGTTTTATCGACTATGCTGGCCGCCTTTGATCGGGAGATCTTCTCAGTTGGCGAAGTGAATGTGGACCTGGCCGAATGCCGGGTTATCGAGGTATGGGACCCGGTAGAGAATTTTTATAAAAAGAGTTTTGTGAAAGATGGGGTCCTGGTGGGGGTCATCATCATTGCGCCGAAGGTCGATACCAGTGAAGCTTTAAGGAACCTGGGACGGGACGAGAGCGGCAAGAAGAGGGTAAATCGCTGGAAATGCCGCATATGTGGCTATATACATGAAGGTGCTGAGCCTCCTGACGAATGTCCGGTCTGTGGCGCGCCTAAGGATATGTTTGATCCGGTATAAATGAGTCGCGGAGTTACGGGGACGGTTCTTTGGACTCACATTTTCGGCTGAGATTTGGATATACTATTAAAGGCGAATGGTGTAATCTGTCTATAGGTATTGGCTGGTAAGTGAAGGAATAAATGCCGGCAAGGACTTGTGGCGGATAAAAGTACCCGATTTGCGTGAGATGGAGAGAGTTATAAATGATACCATTGAGAGATAGTACCCGCAGTGGTAGTTTCCCATTGATTACGATTTGTCTGATAGCTGTCAATACTCTGGTATTCTATTATCAAGTATCCCTGGGTGAAGATGGCATGAATCGCATGGCCTACACTTTCGGCCTGGTGCCGGCTTATTATACGAACTT
This sequence comes from uncultured Syntrophomonas sp., assembly GCA_964647245.1. GTDB lineage: Bacteria > Bacillota > Syntrophomonadia > Syntrophomonadales > Syntrophomonadaceae > PHAA01. The sequence continues at coordinate 1,491 of CAZYJA010000384.1, forward strand.
TCAGGTGCCGTTGATTGATTATCTGGCGTTTATCACTACGTTTTTTCTCCACGGCAGTTGGATGCATCTGATAGGTAATATGTGGATTCTATGGTTGTTCGGGGATAACGTGGAAGATAAGATGGGGAAGGCCGGGTTTCTGGCCTTCTACTTAACCTGTGGACTGTTGGCCAGCATAACTCATTTTGCCTTCAATATTAGTTCGGATGTGCCGGTAGTAGGAGCATCCGGAGCGGTGGCGGGAGTTATGGGAGCTTACTTTTTGATGTTTAGAAAAGCCAAGGTACTGACTTTTATTCCCCCCTTCTTTTTGCTCAACTTGCCAGCCTGGATCTACCTGGGATTTTGGGCGGTAACTCAGATGTACGGCGGTGCAGTTGGATTACTCTCGGTGGGACATGAGCAACAGGTAGCCTTCTGGGCCCACATTGGCGGGTTTTTGGCCGGTATGATACTGTTTAAAAGGTATCTGCACCCGACACAAAATAGGCTGGCTTAACGGGGGGACGGTTCCTAAATAACTGCGGTGCCTGGCACCACTTATTGGAACAATAAGTGGTGCCAGGC
>CAZYJA010000385.1:0-2047 GCA_964647245.1 uncultured Syntrophomonas sp.
TTTCTCAGGGTTTAGAGTAGATTATAAAATGTAGTTGCTGCAAAACAACGGAGGGTCATCATCAATCTAAGCTAGGCTTAAGCAATAGACCCGCTAAATCTTTTCTGGTTCAGGCCCGACTGATCATTCAAAAATCCCCGCAACTTTGATATGATAGATGAAGAAATGAGAGAGTATTTGAAGAAGGATTGATTTTTATGCAGATACTATATTGGGTCGCTCCGGCATTGCTCTTGGCTTACTACCTGAAAAGCAGCGGACCGGATCTAAAGTATAAAAAGGTACTCCTGGGCTTGCTGATAGGCGGAACCCTTATGTTTTATGCAGGCATGCTGGGGGCGGCAATAAATGGTTCTTTGTCCACGCTAAAACTTCTGGGTACCTGCCTATTCTTTACCGCTGTGGCTGTCAATCTTGGCAACAGCCGCACCCATTAAAAATCCCAGGACTATTTTTACCTTAAAATGAAGACTTATATAGCATTTTTATATTATTTATCGTATGGCCCAGCTGATTATAGCTATTCTGGGCACCCATTTTTGCCTGCTGCCAGACCTCTTTAACATCCTCCCTGGCCTCCCGCTTGTCATAGCTATGGGTCTGTCCCAGGGTAAATATATGGAGGTTGTCCCCCTGGTTATACCAGCCTAACACCGGCTTCGCTGCATCGAGGGTTAAACTGTTAATACCTTGGTTGCTGGTATTTAACCCCAGAATCATTAACATCAAAACCGCCAGTACCAGTAAAGACTGATACATTCTAGTCATTATACTACTTAGCCTCCTTTAGCACCTCAACCAGCACGTCGGCAAACAAACCCGCGGAATAATTAACTTCCGCCATACTATTGCTATCCCGGCCGAATTCCAACAGCAAAGCCCGCGGGTGAAACTCCTGGTTATAAGTTCCCGCTTTCGTCATAACCCCCTTGATCAGTCCCGGATACATCTTTTGGCCTTGCTGATAGAGCTGTTCCGCAAATTTTCGGTTCTGCTGCCAATTGGGGTGTGGCTTGCGTTCATCGGTTCCTACCACAATAAGAATACGGGCACAGTCTTTTCCATCTATTTTAACGGTCTCAGCTTTTCCCTGACCCGGTATGCTATCCCGATGAATATCCAAAAGAGCCATTATATTTTTATTAGCTTTAACGATTTTGCTTACCGTTGCCCGTGATTTGGTGTAACTGGTGTCATAGGGAAAATCGTGAATGGTATCAATAAATTGGGTGGGCAGACCCTTCTCAGCCAATTCTCCCTCAAGGGTCTCTGCCACCTGGTTGATCAACCCTTTCTTACCATCCAGACGGGCCTGTCCGCTGTTGGGAATGTAGCTTTCTCCACTGTGGGTGCAGTAGAGGAAGACCTGGCTCTTCCTAAACCGAGCTAAAGTCGCGCTATCCAATGGAGTCTCGGCTTCATCTTCAACCTCACCTACCGAGGTTAGATCCTCTTCCCCGGGTGGTTCAACTACCGGCTCCGGGTTCGAGCGCTCGACAAAAGCCAGGGCCTGGATATGGGACCCAATAATGTTCTCCGGCATAGTATTGGTGTTATATTCATTCTCTAAAATTCTATTAGATGCCCGCTCATGGCTGGCCATGAGTGTATTACTTTCCTGAAACAGGATATCTGCCTGGCCTTCATTAATTTGCACCCTGGAAAAGGGCACCAAAATTCGCTCGGTACTTAGCAATTTAACCCCCTCGGTATAGCGGAGGTTGATATCAACGCTGAGTCCGGCGATTACTGCCAAAATAAATATTTGGATAAGAATAAGTCCTTTTATAAATGTAAGAAAATTACGGCCTTTCACCTTAGTCACCTCGTCCCTGCTAACAAATATTATGGCAAAGTGTGGATAATTAGAACTGGGACTAGCAATAAATAATCAGCTAAGGTATAGTACATTAGTAGGTTTTATTATCCCTTTGCAATTTATCCCTAACAAAAAAAACCATCTATTGCATTGCAATTTTTAATCCCAAATGATATAGTATTTCTGTTAGCTTGAAATTCCCAAGGAGGTGAAAGTGTGGCAAAAAGT
>CAZYJA010000386.1:0-2047 GCA_964647245.1 uncultured Syntrophomonas sp.
GTTAGTTGAGATAATAGGGGGACATTCCTTCGTAGAAGGTGTGTCCCCCTTGGGTGTTCAGGATTTTTTTGTCGGCCTGACTGATCTCTTATTTGGCAATTATTTGGCTACTATGTTAACCAATTTCCCGGGAACCACAATTATTTTAACAATTTTTTTGCCACTGATCAGGTCCTGAATCTTGGGCTGGGCCAGAGCTATTTGTTCCAGTTCCGCCTGATTAGCACCGGTAGGGACGACAATCCGCTCCCGAACCTTGCCGCTGACCTGAATGGCAATCTCTACTTCATCCTGTACCAGGGCGGCTTCATCATACGGGGGCCAACTTTGTTGACAAATACTATCCTCATGACCACACACATGCCACATTTCTTCGCATATGTGCGGTGCAAAGGGGCTGAGCAGGATGATTAAAGTATTTACTGCTTCTTTTAAAACCGCTAGATCCTGTTCTTCCTGATCCCGGTAGGCATAGAGCATATTGCTAAGTTCCATAATCGAGCTAATAGCGGTGTTGAAATTGAAACGGTCCTGAATGTCATCGCTTACTTTCTTAATGGTGGCATGGGTTTTATAGCGAAGTTTGCGAGCCGGGGGCTCTATTTCGTTAAAATGTTCGGGGATACTAACCCCGTCAATATCTGCCGCGCAGTCATTTACCAATCGCCATACCCGGTTAAGGAAACGGTATGAACCTTCCACACCCTGGTCGCTCCATTCCAAATCTCTTTCGGGAGGGGAGGCAAAAAGGATAAAAAGCCGCGCGGTATCAGCCCCGTACGTATTTATGATATCTTCGGGACTGACCACATTACCTTTGGACTTGGACATTTTCGAGCCATCTTTCAAAACCATGCCCTGGGTTAAGAGGTTAGTAAAAGGTTCGGTACAGGACAACATGTCGATATCATGCAAGAACTTGGTGAAAAATCGAGCGTACATCAGATGAAGAATAGCATGCTCTACGCCGCCTATATATTGGTCAACCGGCATCCAATAATCCACCGCCTCCTTGCTGAAGGGCAGACTCTGGTTGTGGGGATCGCTGAATCGGCCAAAATACCAGGAAGAGCATACAAAAGTATCCATGGTATCGGTTTCCCGGCGCGCTGGTTTACCACAGCTGGGACAGGTGGTCTCATAAAAAGATTCTACATAATTAAGCGGTGACTCACCCGAAGGTTTAAATTCCACATCTTCAGGCAGCATTACCGGTAATTGTTCCAGCGGAACGGGAATCAATCCACAGTCCTCACAATAAACCATAGGGATAGGCGCACCCCAATAGCGCTGGCGGGAAATGAGCCAGTCCCGTAACCGGAAGTTAATGGTTCCTTTACCAAAGCCAGCGGATTCCATAAATGCAACTATCTTTTTTTGCCCATCGCTTACACTAAGGCCGCTGTATTCCTGGGAATTAACCATTAAACCATCGCCGGTGTAGGCCTCAGTCATTTGGGCTGCGTCCGCCGGCGAGTCTTCCGATTTTATAACCACTTTGATCGGCAAATCATATTGGCGCGCAAAGGCAAAATCGCGCTCATCATGGGCAGGAACCGCCATAATGGCTCCGGTCCCATAATCTATCAGTACATAATTGGCAATCCAGATCGGAATATTTTCCCCATTCATTGGATTTACCGCATAAGCACCGGTGAAGACTCCTTCTTTTTCCGCATCCGTGGAAGTACGGGCTACATCGCTAAGAAATTGCATCCGGTGGGCAAATTCTCGCACCGCACCTTCGTAGGGAGTTCCTCGGGAGATCTTCTCTACCAGAGGATGTTCGGGTGCCAACACCATATAAGTAACCCCGAATACCGTATCCGGCCGGGTAGTAAACACGGTTAGAATTTCATCGCTGCCAGCGATAGGTAGGTCGAATTGGCAACCTTCACTGCGTCCGATCCAGTTTCTCTGCATGGTCTTAACCTTTTCAGGCCAGCCGGGCAGGGTTACCAAGTCATCCAGAAGGCGCTGGGCATAGTCAGTTATCTTAAAAAACCACTGGGCTAGCTGCTTTTTGGTCACCACGGTTTCGCAGCGT
>CAZYJA010000387.1:0-2033 GCA_964647245.1 uncultured Syntrophomonas sp.
CTCCGTTAAACGGGGCCATAATTGAAGTAAATGCTGCACCCGGACTAAGGATGCATCTTTATCCAACGGAGGGGGAGAGTCGTAATGTGGCCGGGGATATATTGGATTACATGTACCCCCAAGGTACGCAAGCTTCAATTCCCATCATTTCTATTACCGGTACCAATGGCAAAACCACCGTTACCCGGTTGATTCGCCATGTTTTGTCCCTTAATGGCCAAACTGTAGGAATGACTTGTTCCAGTGGTACTTATATTGGGGACGAATGTATATCGAAAGGAGATAATGCTGGACCTTTAAGTGCCCGGTCCGTCTTATATGATAGCGATGTCGAAGTAGCCGTACTGGAAACCGCCCGCGGCGGGATTATCCGCGGCGGTTTAGGATATGATCTGGCTGATGTAGGAGTTATTGTAAATATTAGCGAGGATCACTTGGGATTGGATGGCATGGATACATTGGAGGATCTGGCTTTTGTGAAATCCTTAGTGGTTGAGGCTGTAAAGCCAACCGGTTATGCAGTTCTAAATGCTGATGATAGTATGACTGAATGCATTGCCCGGAGTGTAGGTGTTAATTTGTGCTTGTTCGCCCAAGCTAGAAGTAATTCGATAGTTGCCCAACATATTAACCAGGGCGGTATGGCCGTGGTGGTGGAAAATAATTTATTGTGCTTATATCGGAACGGAAGTAGAGATGAAATAATAGCAGTTAATGACATACCAATTACTTTTGAGGGAAAAGCTGTTTGCAACATCGAGAACTCATTAGCGGCAGTGGCCAGCTTATGCGCTTTGGGTATACCGGATCATACCATCAGGTTAGGTTTAATGTCCTTCCGGCCAGACTCAGCAGCTAACGCTGGAAGATTTAATCTTTTTGATTTGGGAGATTTTCAGGTACTACTTGATTATGGACATAATATTAGTGGGTATCGGTCAGTTATCCAATTTATTAATGCTCTGCCAGCTACCCGCCTGGTTGGGGTTATCGGTATGCCTGGTGATCGTATGGACCAAGCCATTTTCGATGTAGGTAAAATATCAGGACAGGTATTTTCCGATCTCTATATAAGGGAAGATAAAGATTTAAGAGGCAGAGCCCCAGGTGAGGTTGCTGGAATTCTATATCACGGTGCGGTCAGTGGGGGCGCCGATATGGAAAATATCCAGATCATCCCGTCAGAAACTGATGCTCTGGAAAGGGCTATTAATAATGCCGCCCCCGGGGATTTGATTGTAATGTTCTATGAAAAATATGAGGAAGTTCTTAATCTGGTGCAGGGAATTATGGAAAACCCGGTTACTATATTACCCAGCCAGGATGCGTACCCTCATCTGCAGCTTGAATTGGCACAGTAAATCCAGTTGTTTATCTTATATAGGTCAGGTTGGAAACTCAGTGCTCTCCTTTATATAGGAGAGCACTGATATTTGTACATAGATTGTTGTGGGGTTATAGATTTTTATCCAAGAAACAATAATGACTTTTATTGTAATAATCATATATATGCATCAGAGTTTCTCCAAACCGTTGATAATGGACAATTTCACGTTCTCTCAGAAATCTGAGAGTTTCCGAAACTCCCGGATCATCAGATAACTGCAGCAGGTATTCATAAGTTGAACGAGCTTTTTGTTCAGCTGCCATATTTTCATGTAAGTCAGTGATGGGATCGCCTTTGGATTGAATGTATTGCGCTACCCAGGGAACTCCATCGCCATTGACAAAATAGAGGGCTTTATCATGGTCGGCATAATATCCATCCATGCCTGCGGCTTTGATTTGATCGATAGAAGCATCCTTAATAAGGTTATAAACCAGAGTTGCTACGATTTCCATATGGGCTAATTCTTCAGTGCCAATATCGTTTAGGATGGCTTTTGATCTTCCGGTAGGCATGGTGTAACGCTGGGTCAAATATCTTAATGAAGCCGCCAATTCACCATCAGGTCCTCCGTACTGAGTGATTACTACTTTGGCTAGTTTGGGATTAGTGCCGCAAACCTTGGCTGGATACTCTAACTTTTTTT
>CAZYJA010000388.1:0-364 GCA_964647245.1 uncultured Syntrophomonas sp.
GGTGGTGCCCTGGACGGAAAGAAATAAATGGTTGTTGGATGCAGCTATCGTCCTGATCGCCGGTGGCTTTGTTTTCATTATCCAGAGAAAACTCAAAGAGCTAGGTAGCCAGAATAAAACTGAGTAAGCAGACAAGCAGACCGGAGACTTCACTTCCTAAAGTTATTTGGGAGTGAAGTCTTTTTTATTGAATATTTTCCAATTATTGCTGAGCCTCTTTCGTTGACGGGAACATTTGTTCTGATATAATATATCCAGCGAATACCGTCGGCTGCTTTGGCCGCCATTAAGGAATTATATGCGGTCTTCTCCAACTCATTGGCATATTTAGCATTACCAGTCTGATCGAGAAGTACTTTGTTGA
>CAZYJA010000388.1:374-2012 GCA_964647245.1 uncultured Syntrophomonas sp.
AATAATATTTATCGGCGAGACAGTTATGGTGGTGATCTTGTGCGTAGAATTGCCTTTTTAAGGACTAGGAACTCTGAGTTTCCAGAAGAAGTATTGAAATTGTGCAGTGAATTGACTCCTCTGGTGGAACCGCTGGAGAAGGGGGAACTATATCTTGATATAAGCGGATGTGGTTCGGCAGCCAAGATATTAGCGGCGGTTGCCCATGAAGTTTATCAGCTAAGCCATAGCCCGGTAGAAATAGGCCTGGCAAGCTCAAAACTACTGGCCAGGATTGCTATTACCCGTCTGCAATTGCCTGGGCAAAATAGAAAGCACCAGATTTACCGGCATATTCTTAATAAGGAAATAGAGCTGATCCAGGTTATCCCCGGTCGGGAGCAAGAATTTTTGGCATCTGTCCCTCTGCAAGAATTTTCGCCTTTGGCTCCTAAGGATGCCAGAAAACTAAGCCGTATTGGTTTAAACACCTTAGGCGAGATAGCGGCTTTATCATCAATGCAATTGCACTCTTTACTGGGTCATGCCGCCTATACCCTGGGGGAGCAAAGTCAGGGCATTGACCGGAGCCCGGTGCTAGGCTTGTATCCCCCGGGCCATATTATTTATCCCCTTTATTTTAGCGAAGGCTGTGCAGATTTATTAATAATAGGAAGACAAATTAAGGATGCCTGCCAGACTTTGGAGGATGTCCTGGTTCGAAGCGAGAGCGGGTTTAGCTCTTTGCAAGTGGAAGTGCTGACTGAGAATGAAAATTTCAAGTTGGATAAAAAGTTAAATCGACTTGGTTACCAGGCCGAATCACTGGTAAATCTGATTGTGGGCCTATTGGAAGGCGCGGGGATTAGGGAAGCAGTGCAGCACTGTATTATTAAACTGGGAGGAATAGCTCTGCTTAGTTGGCGGGAGCAGGATTTATTTACTCAGGCCTATACGTATCAGCAGGAGCAGAAAAATCAGCGCTTGCAGTCTGCCCTCAGCAATTTGGAAAACAAATTCCCCGGTCTGCTCCTTAAGGGACAGGATATAAACCGAAGGGAACAGATTTTTTCTCTCTGGGATCCCTGGCGCCAGATTTAAGAAAGCTGGATGGAATCATGAGTAAATTATTTTCGTCGCCCATAAGCGTTCTATGCAAGAAGGGGCAAAAAAAACCAGTTAAAGTTAAGCAGGCTCAGGACTGGGCGGAAATTGCTGAAATCCTGGAGTGCTGGCATGATACTGGTTGCTGGTGGCAGGGAGAAAGCGAGAAAATATTTTATCGGATTTGCCTTCAGGATGCTGCTATCAAGGAGATTTTTCAGGATTGTGATACTGGGGCATGGTTTTTGTACAAGATTTACGATTGATTTGACCGAGTAATAGAGGGGTATTTTGATAATGAGTTTTGTTCACTTGCATAGCCATACGCCCTTTTCTTTTCTGGATGGAGCCAGCTCTATTGAAGATATGGTAAACCGGGTGGCTGAACTAGAGATGCCGGCTATGGCCATAAGCGATCATAATAATGTGTGCGCCGCCGTCAAATTCTTCAAAGCGGCTGAAAAAGCTGGTATTAAGCCTATCCAGGGTACTGAAATTACGCTGGAAGACGGTTCCCATCTCACTCTCCTGGCTCGTAACGACCGGGGCTATGCC
>CAZYJA010000389.1:0-1971 GCA_964647245.1 uncultured Syntrophomonas sp.
CCCCTTGCTTCCTACTTGGCTTCAATATAAATAAGGGTATAATGATGGGCCCGGTCGGCCAACTTAAGCTCCAGGATATCCTTACTGAGACCTTCTACATCCAGCTCTACAATCTTGCCTTCGCCCCGTAATTCGTCAGCTTTTTGAACCATCGCCTGTAAATTTGTTCCCCCTACTATATAGCGCTGCGGTTCCTTTTCTTGATTTTGCAATACCAGGGCCAAACGATCCATTCCCAAGGCAAATCCGGTGGCCGGACAGGGGAATCCGAATTGGGATAAAAGTTTATCATAGCGTCCGCCGCCCAGGAGGCCATAGCCCAGTTCGGGCGAAAATCCTTCGAAAACTACTCCGGTATAATAATCCAGGCCTCTTATTACCCCCATATCTACGAGGATGTGTTCTTCCACTCCCAGGCTCTGCAATGCTGAGTAGACTGCCATAAGTTCTTCGGCGGCTATTACCGCATGGCGGCTTTTTTCTATATAGGGTAAGCGCTTAAGTACATCCAAACCGCCATGCAGGGTCGGCAGCCGAGCAATCGTTTCTTTCAAATGATCATTTATGGGCAGCTTCTCCAACATCCGGGATAGCTCCACCAGGTCCTTTTTCTCCACCAAACTCCGGATGAGGTCTTTATCTTCCGGCTGAATCGCACTATCATCCAGTAAACTGTTAAATATCTCAATCTGATTCAGGCTGACTTTAAAATTGGTCAGGCCGAAATCAAGCAAGGCTTTGACTGACAAGCTGATTACCTCAGCATCAGCCCATGCTCCCGGTGCACCCAGCAGTTCTATGCCCATCTGCCAGAATTCACGGTATTGAGCTAAATGAGGCTGTACATGCCGAAAAACGTTGGCTGAATAATAGAGCCGGCGGGGTAATCGCTCATCCTGCAGGTGGGTGGCCGCCAGGCGAGCTATGGATACGGTCATTTCGGGGCGCAGGGATACGATTCCCCCTTCCCGGTCCATAAACAGGAACAATTTTTCCCGGGTATTTCCGCCAACTCCCGTCTCTACAACCTCTAATAATTCAAATGTCGGAGTTATTACTTCTTCATAACCGAATGAGGTAAATATCTGACTGGCCTTCTTTTCCAGGCTTCTTCTGGTTTTTACCTCATCCGGCAACAAATCGCGCAATCCTTTGGGTATTTCTCTATTTCTCATGTCCTGACTCCCTTTGCAGGTTATTTAGCACGCGCCGATATCCATCCGCGCCATAATTCAGACACCGTTTTACCCGGCTGATGGTCGCCGTACTGGCGCCTGTTTCCTTGGCCACCTTATTGTAGGTAGTATCTTCCGCGAGTAGTTTGGCAACATTGATTCGTTGGCACATGGCTTGAATTTCCGTTATGGTACAGAGGTCATCCAGTAACCGATAGACATCATCTTCATTTTGCAAACTCAAAATGGCTTGCACTAATAGCTCGCAGCCTGGCTCCTTCCAATTCGGTGTGAAATCCATCCTAATCCCCCCTATTACAACAGGCGCACCCCGTTGATCATGATCTTCAGTTCACATTGGAGATGCAGAGCGGCGTGCCTGCACATAAGCATTTTGGTGAGAAAGATTTCGAAATATTCCATCACCGAGCATACGCTGGTATCTATCTCTAATTTCATAACGATCGTCTGCTCGGCTCTATTGGCCTTAATTTCGGATTTTGTTACCGCATAATTTACCCGGTCCCGGGATGTAAAGCTGGCAAAGTCGCTTTTCCTGACCCGGGAACGATGAACATCTGACTTATCGGCTAATATCACCGCCGCCGCTACATTGTTGACCGGTTTACCTTGGGCATGTTCTTCATGGTTGCCAATGGCCCCCATTATTACCGCAATTTCTTCGGGGTCCATTCCCATATCCCATAGTACATTAAGGGCAATAATAGCTCCCGACATGCCATGACCGTAACGATTGACCAGATTGCCGATATCATGCAGGTAGCCGGCGCTCCTG
>CAZYJA010000390.1:0-1923 GCA_964647245.1 uncultured Syntrophomonas sp.
TGCGGGAAATTCTCACACGGTCTGACGTTCTTTCTGTAACAGTGCTTATGCTCTTAGTGCATAAGCACTGTTACAGAAAGAACGTCCCGGTGTAACAGGTGTAACACGGTGTAACGGGTGTACGGTGTTGTTTTTAGGGAACAATCGTCACTGGACATGGTGTTTCATGGAGCACACGGGTAGCCACACTACCCATAATAGCTCGCTTAAAGCCTGAAAGTCCTCTATAACCCATCACGATAAGATCAACCGAACTGACCAGGGCTTCTGCAACGATCTCTTTGCCCGGATCCCCGCTTCTAAGCAGAGTACGAACTGGAATGGAAGAAATACTCGTTATTTCCAGAGTGTGATTTAGCACCTCCTGGCTAGATTCTTCCTGAAAAGAACGGATTTGTTCCTGCCCAAACAAAAGCTTGACATTAGGTGTATTATAACTGGGCTGAACATTCAATAATATAATTTCGCTATCCCTTCCTTCGGCCAGGAACATTGCGAAACGAACTGCTTTATCGGAACCGGCCGAACCATCAACTGGTACTAATATTCTGGTCATTTACTAACACCTCTACTTTCTCATCTAACCCCTGGCTGCTAAAAATCGTAACCCGGAACCGATTAGTTCGGATTGTCAGTGTTTACTAATTTAATTTTCCTATTCTGTATGAAGCCTGCCAGGAGAACTGCAGCCGTTATTGTAAGACCCAATACCCATTTTAACATAGTATTATCTGCGAAAAAATGCGCCAGATACGGCTCGTCGGCGATCATTTTGGATGCAGTCCAGGCCAGCACACAACCACCGAAATAAATGATGGCCGGGTAACGTTCCACCCAGTGAAGAATAACCGTACTTCCCCATACTACGATGGGAATACTGATCAGCAATCCCACAATTACCAACCCGAAATTCCCGTGGGCTGCCCCCGCCACCGCTAAGACATTATCTAATCCCATGACTGCATCAGCGATAATAATTGTTTTGATAGCTGCCCATAGACTAGCTGCGGGCTTCATATGGTTATCTTTCTTTTCTTCCACCATAAGTTTATAGGCTATCCAGATTAGGAATAACCCTCCCAGTAATAACAATCCTGGGATCTCTAACAGCCAGACCACTACTAAGGTTAATATGGAACGAACTACGATGGCGCCCAGAGTTCCCCCCAGGATAACCTTTTTCTGATGCTCTTTGGGTACGTGCCTGGCAGCCAGTCCAATAACGATAGCGTTATCACCAGCTAAGACCAGGTCGATAATAACTATAGAAAATACCACCGACCAAAATTCGGGAGAAAAAAACTCCACTAATAAGCCCCTCCTATCATTCCATTAAATCCCTTCAGTGGGTCGGCCCATGCTCGAAGCTTACCCACTGAAGGGTTATATAAACGTTCTCGCGCTACTTTAATGCGTCTGGGTGCATCGACCATGTGTAATATCGGCTCGGTTATAGCTATTGACATGGATTTCGTATAAACGATCAATCTGGCATTGGATTTTCGTCTGACCATTTTATGACCCCCTTTAATAAACTTTAATTATTCCCTAATCTCATTATTGATATCAATTCAACTTAAAGTTTGCGACCAACTCCTCTTTTTGTTATTAAGTGCGTTAATAACAAAAAGACCTTCGCCTCCTTGTTATTGGAGGCAAAGGTCTTACTAAGCCTTTTAGGGCCGACAAATCCAGATCTTTCGATCGGCTGTTGAATTTGTCCGGGAAGTTACTCCCCTTTGCTATGAGCAATTATAGCAGACATTTAGTTGCGGTTCAAGTGAAATGTTACACCGTTACACCGCGTTACACCCGTTACACCGGGACGTTCTTTCTGTAACAGTGCTTATGCTCTTCGTACCTTTGCTGCATAAGCACTGTTACAGAAAGAACGTCAGACCGTGTGAGAATTTCCCGCAAATA
>CAZYJA010000391.1:0-1911 GCA_964647245.1 uncultured Syntrophomonas sp.
GCTGGGGCTCTACCATTGAGCTACACCCGCCGGCAAAAAACATTATACTTCTTTTGATTGAGCATTTCAAGAAAAAGTTGAATTTTTACCGCATTTACCATATTTCCAGATTGAAGGGCTGTTTATACGTAAGCCACCAAGCTTAATATAATAGCAATTAAACCTAATTATGTGGTCTAAGGGAAGCAGATTAGTAACCTTCTTTAAATATGACTCATAAGATAAAAAGGAATAAGTTTAAGGAGGTTATTATATTGGCTTTTAATTATTTCGGAGGTCGTGTGTTGAGGCTCGGCAGCACCGGAGACGATGTAAAGGTGTTACAGACTCTTCTTAATAAACTTCCGTCTTCTATAGCTTTACCAGTTGCTGTGGACGGAACATTTGGTCCATCGACACAAGCCTCGGTCAGGAAATTTCAGGGCTATTTCGGACTAACCGTGGATGGGATTGTAGGGAGAAATACATTTTTGTATTTTGGTCAGATGATTGGACCCGGTGCCTTTGGCGCCCGGACGCTCAGAAAAGGGTCGTCCGGCAGTGATGTTACGGTATTGCAAAACCGCTTGGCTGGTGATATGAAGAAATATGCCATGGCACTCGGGGGGCCGGCGGACGGTCAATTTGGTACCAAAACGGAGGCGGCGGTGAAATTATTCCAGGCTGATCGGGGCCTGACGGCTGATGGTATTGTAGGCCCCCTCACGTTTAACAAACTTTTCATTTGGACTAATTACGGAGGGCGTTTGCTGCAAAAGGATCGTGCTGACCGTAACCAGGGTTTTGATGTATATTTCCTGCAGGAGAGACTAAAGACCTTGGGTTATTATAATGGGGCTCTGGATGGCCAATTTGGGCCTGTGACGGAGGCGGCTGTTAAAGCTTTGCAAACTGCGGCGAAGATTAGCGCCGATGGGGTGGTTGGCCCCAAGACCTATTATTATCTCGGAATTTGATTATCGTTATTATTAGGGTTGTCAAAGCAAAAAAGTCACCCCAGGGCACCACCGATGTTGGCTTCGCAAACTAATAATGTTGTTAAGCAGCAAGGCAATCGGAAGGCCCGTGATTGAGGCGCGTTTAAGGCCCGGGGAGGCATCCTGAGGGAATGTCACCGTATAAGACGTCGATTGAACGGGTCTTCCGAATTGATGCAGTTATTGGTTTTTTGACGGTCTGAGCCGGAGCTATGCTCTGGCTTTTGGCGTTGCAGATTAATACTAATTGAAGCCGGTGGCGGGGTGTGTTATTATGGTTAATGTAGTATGGTAGGTTCAAAATTGGGCAGTCTGATGTAAAAGGGTAGGGCGGTAGAATGGGGGAGTAATATGACTTTCTCTAACACCAAGGGCTTTGCTCGTGGTGTTTTCTGATTTCTGCACCCTACGAAAAATGAAGGAGGTAGGCAGGATGGTAGTAGTAATGAAAAAAGGGGCAACCCCAGGGCAGATTGAAGCGGTAAATCAACGCCTTTTAGCGGCTGGGTTCAACGTGCATCTGTCGGAGGGGGTAAATAGAACTATTCTGGGGGCGGTGGGAGACCGTCAGCGTCTGGAGGTCTGTTCCCTGGAAGCGCTGCCCGGAGTGGAAAACGTGGTGGCAATTTTGAAGCCTTTTAAGATGGCTTCCCGTGAGTTCAAGGCTGCTGATTCGGTTATTAAGGTTGGCAATGTCTGTTTCGGGGATGGAAGTCTGCCGGTTATTGCTGGTCCCTGTGCAGTAGAGGGCCGGGAGCGATTTTTGGAAGTTGCGGTGGAGGTTAAGGCGAGGGGTGCCAGTCTTCTGCGCGGGGGGGCTTTTAAACCCCGCACCTCACCTTATTCATTCCAGGGTCTGGGTGAAGAAGGATTGAAGATTATGGCCGAAGCTCGTGATATTACGGGTCTTCCTATCGTAACTGAGGTTATGGAT
>CAZYJA010000392.1:0-1881 GCA_964647245.1 uncultured Syntrophomonas sp.
ATGTGTTTTCATTAATAAATGATTCAATTACCTTTTACATCTTATCCCTCCTTTAACGTTTGATCATTTGATATGTTGACGGTCAGCAGCATTTATTTCTATTCCGTTATTGAAAAACTCAAAGTCTGGTTAGCCTCAGCCCTCGGCACCATGGTATCCCAGTCTTCCCAGACGAAAACATCAACATAGGCCTCTCCGCTTAAGACAGCCGGAGTGGTAAAATCTATACTGACATTTGAACCGTTCATCGGGATATTACCAGAAAGCCCCACACAGCCCAGTACTCGACCGCCGCTAGTTCTGGCAGCACCGACTCCGCTGCGCACCTGGATAATCACCACACCTGGTTTAGAGCTGCAGTAATTGTTGGCTATATTGGCCTTGATGCGATAGCCGCTCTGTCCGCCCACAGATGTAATCCTGTTACCTGCCGGGTCGAGTAATTCTACATCTTTGGCCGCAAAATAGTGGCCCGATAATAGATTGACTCCTGCCAGCATCGCATTGATTTGTTCTGCTTCCTGGCCAAAGTAGTTGAGGGTGCCATCCCGAAATACTACAGTATCATTGACTACTATCAATACATTACTTAAAACGGCCAGTTTTTCGAACATCCCGTCCGTATTGGGTCCCCAGCTAACAATAGTTCCATCTGTCTTGACTGCCTGTCCATATGATATGACAGCTACACCATGCAGACCGACCGGCACATTACATATGCCATAAGAATTATTGCCCCAGACCACAACTGTGCCATTTCCTTTTAAGGCAATATAGGCACCCTGAGATTGGTAAATATCCACTACATTATCTAAATCCGGCGGCACATCACATTGACCTGAGACATTGTTACCCCAAGCTGCTACCGTACCGTCATTTTTCAAGACTACCGAACAATCGCCATAAGCATAAATGCGTGCTACATCAGCCAGGCCAGGCGGCACATCACACTGCCCATAATCATTATTGCCCCAGGCCACCACGGTCCCGTCTTCCTTCAATGCCAGACAATGGGTAGAGCTTGCTTCTATGGCGATTACATTGCTCAGGTTTTCCGGTACATTGCACTGGCCGTCATAGTTGCCGCCCCAGGCTACCACTGTTCCATCTTGCCTCAAGGCCAGGCAGTACAAACCATTAGCCGCTATGGCATTAACGTCCCTTACGTTTTCCGGTATATCACAGTTACCTTCTCGGTTATCACCCCAGACCACCACTGTGCCGTCCTCCTGTCATGCCATCATAAAAAAGCCTGTAGTTGTTATTGCCTTAACATTATTCAAACCTGGCGGCACATTTCTCAAACCTTTGGGATCATTCCCTGCAGAACACACTTTAACAGTACCATCCATATCGATCACCGCGATACCACTACTAATCCGGCAGATTTTACCGGATACTTGATGGTAATTGCTGGCAGCATAAGTTGCCGGGGTCTGGGGAATATCAGGCGCCGGTCCGCTGTAGGGAGCTTCATCAATAAAAAGGTTCAGCCCCTGCGGCACTTCACATTGATGTTGAGAATTACTTGAAGAATCAAGCGAATTGCCCCAGGCCTTAAGTGTACCGTCCTCGTACAGGACTAAAAGGTGATTACCGAGGCAATCAGCATTTATAGCCAGGGCCTTGTCCATTTCCAGGGGGACACCCATATCAACATTTCTCCCTAAATAATCACCCCAAACAGCCAGACTGCCGTCCCATTTCAGGGCAGCCATGTAGTATTGGCCAGCGGCAATCGCCTTCACATATTGCAGAGGTGGATGTCTGAATGGCTGGCCTTGAGCAGTCTGTCCCCAGGTAACCAAAGTGCCATCCGCTTTCAGGGCTGCACTGAAATACGCACCGGCGGCAATTGCCACGACATTGTTTAATCCTTCC
>CAZYJA010000393.1:0-1877 GCA_964647245.1 uncultured Syntrophomonas sp.
ATAACCCGCCTTGAATCTGGAGGTTTGGAGGTATCCATGCTAATTCCGACAGAAAAGGATGAACGTAATGAAAGTAGTTATTATTGACGATGAATATCCCGCACTGGACGAGATGAAGTATTTAATGGGGGTGCATGATGCGGAGGTCATCGGAGCTTTTACTGATCCGCTCCAAGGTTTGGAATTTGTAGAACGAGAAAAGCCCGATGCCGTGTTTTTGGATATTGACATGCCGGAAATGGATGGGATTGAGCTGGGGACCAGAATGCAGGATATCGTGCCCGGTATAACCATTGTATTCGTGACTGCCCATTCCCAGTACGCGCTGGAGGCGTTTAGGGCTTATCCGCTGGACTATCTACTGAAGCCTATTGATGAGGAGCGTTTAGCCAAGACCATGCAACATATCCTGCAGCATATGAAGTTGCAGGCAAAAAGCGGCATATCCGCTTTGCGAATACGGTGTTTCGGGGATTTTGAGGTTAGGTGCGGCGATGCAACCGTCAGGTTTGCTACGCAGAAATCACGTGAACTGTTGGCTTTTTTGCTCTGCAATGCGGATAGAACTATATATAAAGATGAGCTTGTCTCGGCCCTGTTTGGGACACCGGATGTTAAAAGAGGGCTAAACCATCTGCGCGTTACGCTGTATCGGCTTCGCAACACTCTCGCGGCAAGTGGCATAGGAAAGGATGAGCTGCTTATATGTGACGATTATTCCATCGTCCTTAAAGATGAGATATGTGATTTTATGGAATTTTGCCGGTTTGTGAGCAAAACCCGGGTTATTGACTCCAGCAACTCGTCGGATGCGGAAAGGATTATCAGCCTGTATAAAGGAGAGCTGTTCAGCGATATCGGGGCGCTTTGGGCAGAGTCCAAGCGGCAGTGGGCCGCGATGCAGGCCGAAGAACTGATTATAAAAACTGTAGCCTATTATGTTTTATGTGGCCAGGATCGGGATGCGGAGAAACTGCTGCTAATCCTTATCGAAATAAATCCCTTTGCCGAGCAGGGATATCCGCTTCTGCTGGATTTATATATTAGGGCGGGGGATACTGTGAATTATGGATTTAGCTATAGGCGGTATGCCAAAATTATGGAGGAGCTAGGTGTGCCCGTGAATGCAAAGTATTCCGAGTTTTATGTTAAAACATAAATCATGCCGGTTTAGGTCGCCCGAAACAAATGTCCTGGTAAAAAATGAATATGAAAAGAACACGCCGAAACCCTACCTTCCCAGGGCTTCGGCGTGTTCTGATATATTGAGGAATTAACAACTTGTAATGGTTTTGTAATACCTGCATGTTACTATTCACAAAAAGTGTTAATTTTCTATTTAAAATGACGAGTTGAAAGCATCCACTGCACTTATCAGAGATCGCCAATTCATCAAAATAGGCAAGTCATTTTGCTTACAACTGGTATGTTTCTATTTCTTACTGCAAGTGAGGTGATGATTTGCGAGGAGAAAGGCTGAAGATCTAAATTGAAGCTAACCGAAGATCTATCGATATAAGAAATGGGAGGGCATATAATGAAAAATAAACTTCATCTTAAAACAATGGCAGTTGTGCTGACCATAGCAATGTTCGGCAGTATTTTCCTGGGAATGGGTTATTTTCCACCTGAAGCCTTGGCCACAGGCGGTGTCTCCGGCAACTGGTCAGATAATTCCGCTGCAGTTGAAAACACTGACTACACCATAGCTGGAGATACTTACACCATAAAAACCAATATTGGCCTGGCTTGGATGGCCGAACAGGCAGATCCAAACCAAAATCTATTTGATGGAAAAATCGTTGAACTAGACAATGATATCAATATGGAAGAGCATTATTGGGACCCTGGCCTAGGCACATTCGTGGGGATCTTCG
>CAZYJA010000394.1:0-1844 GCA_964647245.1 uncultured Syntrophomonas sp.
AGAGGGCGGCGTCCTAACCGCTAGACGATGGGGCCAAGTGGCAGCCGAACAAGGACTCGAACCCTGACGAACGGAACCAGAATCCGTTGTGCTACCATTACACCATTCGGCCTTACCGCGTGAAATAACTCGCGCAAAAAGTATTATAATACAGGCACCGAGGATTGTCAAAATGTTTGTGAAATTTATGAAATCAGGCCAAATTGTTGATGTACTCCACCGCTTTTTTAATCCGGTTCATGGCAGTTGTTCGGCCCAGTAATTCGGTTATCTCAAAAAGCCCCGGAGTCATGGTTCGTCCGGTAAGGGCCAGACGGGCAGGGTGGATCAATTCAGCCGCTTTGAGGCCTAGAGATTCGGCCTGGGAGCGAGTCATTTCTTCCAAATGGAGCGCATCAAAGCTCGGGGTATGGCTGACTACATCCAGAAATGCCAGGAGCTTTTCCACACTTCCGGTCTTACGGAAATATTTATCAACTCCTTTATCATCATAGATATCCGGTTCGGCAAAGAAATATTCGGCTATATCCAGCAGCTCATTAACTGATTTGACCCGACTGCGGACCAGATCGATAACTTTACCAAAATAATCCCGGTTATCGGCTCGCAACCAACCTTTTTGCCTGGCCCCGGTCTCGATTAATTTAATAATAACCTCAAGATCGGCCGCAGTTATATAATGACCGTTCATCCAGGCCAGTTTTTTAGTATCATAAATAGCCGCCGACAGCGATACATCTTTTAATGAAAATATTTTCGGCATTTCCTCTCGCGGCAATATATCGGCATTTTCCCCGGGTGACCAGCCCAACAGTGCCAGGTAATTAACCAAAGCCTCGGGCAGGTAACCATCATCTCTGAATTCCTGTACCGAAGTAGCCCCGTGACGTTTGGATAATTTGCTGCGGTCAGGAGCCAGGATCATAGATACATGAGCAAATTGGGGGGGAGTAAGTCCCAGGGCCTGGTAAACCTGCAGTTGCTTAGGGGTATTGGATAAATGCTCTTCAGCTCGAATTACATGGCTTATCCGCATGGCATAATCATCTACTACCACCGCAAAATTGTAAGTCGGCCAGCCATCTGATTTAGCAATTATAAAATCATCCAGCAAGCTGTTATCAAAATCAACCTTACCGCGGATGAGATCATGAACCACGGTAGTACCTTCGCGAGGAACTCTCAGCCTTATTACCGGTTTTAAACCTTGGGCCAGACGGGCTGTGATTTCTTCTGGACTTAGGGACTCACAAGTTCTGGGATATAAATAATTTTTCTTCTCCTGATAGGCGGCTTCCCGCTGCAATTTTAGCTCTTCAGGGGTGCAAAAACAGTAATAGGCCTTCTTCTCATTCAATAGCTGCTGCAAAAACTTTTGGTAAATGGGCAAACGCTCACTTTGACAGTAAGGTCCGTGAGGTCCGCCAATGTCAGGCCCCTCATCCCAATCCAATCCCAGCCAGCTCAAACCATCCAGGATTCCCTCGGCCGACTCGTTAGTAGATCTGGCCAAATCAGTATCTTCCAGGCGCAGGACAAGCCGGCCATTATTACTGCGGGCAAAAAGCCAGTTAAATAGGGCTGTACGCGCCCCGCCTATATGTAAGGTCCCGGTTGGACTGGGAGCAAACCGTACTCTAACATTTTCCATGATTCCTTCACTCCTTATTTATAGAGGCTTATTCTTGGGACAGTTCCTAATTATAGTAACTTATCTAAGCAAAATTATCAAAGGCGATTACCAGCTGGCACGGGTAACAAGGGGACGGTAACAAGGGGACGGTTCTGTTGTTACATCACTAAGTTCACCAAAGATGTAACAACAGAACCGTCCCCTTGTTACC
>CAZYJA010000395.1:0-1826 GCA_964647245.1 uncultured Syntrophomonas sp.
TCTGTGGCACTTTCCTTGGGGTCGCCCCCACTGGACGTTATCCAGCACCCTGCCCTGCGGAGCTCCGACTTTCCTCAGGTATTGCTACCCGCGACTATCTGATTTACTTGCGCTCCTATTATACACAAATAACTGCGACGATGCCAGTTGTTTTAAATCTCTATAAGTGAAATTATTACTAATTTCTCAAAATAAATATAAAAATTAGCAGGAAATCGTATAGTATTGGAGAATAGTAAATTAAAGTAAGTGGATCGTGAATAGATGCAAAATTTGGATATTTATAAATCTATTGTTTTGCGTCGTTCTTAGTTATAAAATAGCTGGTAGATGATTTTTTTAAAAAAGAGGAGGTGAAAAATTGTTAGCTATATTTGCTTCGGCTGCAGCAGAGGGTGCGGAAACTGGATTATTTCATAATCCGTTAGTTTTAATACTGATGGTGTTGGTATCGATCTACATATTCTTTAAATACTGCTCATGGGCTAAGAACTTCCAACTGTCTGGAGGTTTGAAAAAGGGTATGTTTATATTGACCGCCATTGGGGTAGTATTCTTTAACGTATTGTACAGTATGGGAAATTCGAAGATCCATTCGAGCGGTGATTGGAGCGGTGCTACGATTGCATTGCTAGCTTCGTTGGCCTGGGTATTGGTATTCGCTTTTGTATTAATGGCGGAAACCAAACCGGAATAACGCTTAAAGTAAATAGCACATATGTCGCTTCAGACTATCGACAAGTCGGCCAAACTGCCAGATTATTGACAGAATGAAGATTGAAATTATTAGAAAAGCCCGTGATTGAGGCGTACCATGGTACGTTGATTGAGCGGGCTTTTTCAAATAATACTATGATTAGCTTTTGCTAATGACCTATACTAGTAATAATGCTGGCTATTAAAAGTTAGAGATATTTCAGGTCATGAAAATGTTTATCATGGAGGGAATGACATATATGGCCGATCAAGTGAAGGTAACAATAGTAGAGCCAGATGGTAAGGAATATAGCTTCTGGACTCTAAAAGGCAAAAGTGTTTGGGAAGTACTGGAGATAATAGGTTGGGATACGAAAGGATCATGTGGCGGCCAGGGAACTTGTGGCAAGTGCAAGTTTCGGGTAACCGGTGGTTTGAGCGAGTTATCTTCCAGTGAAAGAGAGCAACTTATTCCCGAAGAAATAAAAAATGGCCAAAGACTGGTTTGTTTAGCTACCGCAACTGGCGATTTTACCTTGTATATTGATTACTGGCCTACCGATGGAAAGGGAAAAAGCAGACTGCTTAGATATCGGCCAAGTAGGAAACTAAGCCAAACTCAAGTAACTCGCAAGGAGTTTCTGGTTCCTGGACGGCACAAGGACTATCCCCTGCCTATTTATGATCGGATCAAGGCAGCGCTAAACAACTACCGACTGGAACTTAGCATGGAAAATATAAATTACCTGATTGGGTTGGATCGTTTAGGGAGGCCAACGCTGGAGCTGCACGCGCTGATATTTGATGAGGCCAGGGTGCAATATGTAGGACGCCAGCGGGTAAACTTGTATGGGTTGGCCTTGGACATTGGCAGTACCAGTCTTTTTGCTGCCTTAATTAATTTGGAAAATGGTCAGGCAGTTGCCATGGCGACCCATAGCAATTTACAAAGGATATATGGCGATGACATCATATCCCGGGTGACATATGCCACCACAACTGAGGAAGGTGCAGCTACATTGCATCGCATACTTATAAATAACCTCAACAGCATGATAGAAGAAATGCTTAGTGAAGCTAAGGTAAGCTACGAAAATATCTACAAGTTGACCGCCGTAGGTAATCCGGTT
>CAZYJA010000396.1:0-1820 GCA_964647245.1 uncultured Syntrophomonas sp.
GATCGTTCCAAAGGGATGGGGATGATTGGCGCCGCGATGGGTATGGGCATGATCTTCGGTCCAGCATTGGGGGGCTGGCTTGGCCACTATAGTTTCTCTTTACCATTCTTTGTGGCGGGAGGATTGGCATTACTGCTGCTGCCATTCACTTGGATATTCCTGCCTGAATCGCTGAAGCAATCAACCTCAGTTGCTTCGGTCCGCAGGAGGCCTCGGCTTAGTTTAGAGGTGCTGAAAGATCCTCTGTTTATGCTTTTTGCTTTTAACTTTGTTTTGAATTTTACGATGACTATGTTTGAGACTACTTTTGCTTTGCTGTCAGCAGCTAAGGTTGGCTTTGGCCCCAGGGAAATGGGAATCATATTTGCCATTCTAGGTGTCTTCGCGGTGATTGTACAGGGCGGGCTTATTGGCCCATTGGTTAAAAAGTTTGGAGACG
The DNA here is from genome assembly GCA_964647245.1 of uncultured Syntrophomonas sp. Classification (GTDB taxonomy): domain Bacteria; phylum Bacillota; class Syntrophomonadia; order Syntrophomonadales; family Syntrophomonadaceae; genus PHAA01. Next base: position 440 of record CAZYJA010000396.1, read on the forward strand.
CGCAACTGGTGAAAGCTGGAGCACTTACCTGTGCACTCGGACTCCTTTTGATTATCTTGTCAGCGAATAATGGGTATGGCATTTTATTGGTTATGTCGACCGTGGTCTTCATGGTAGGCAATTCCTTGATGACGCCAACCAGTTCGAGTCTCGTTACTAAACAAAGTTCAGCGGGACAGGGTACTTCGCTCGGATTCTTTGCGTCGTTTGCTAGTCTGGGAAGAATTTTAGGCCCGGTTAGCGGTGGCGCCCTCTTTGGATTAAGCATGGCGGTACCTTATGTCACTGGGGCAGCGCTTTTGCTGCTTATCGTTCTAGTTGCTGGAAGTAAATTAAGCGGTATAAAAGAGCCCCAGGTGCAGGGGTGAAAAATATGCTGGATCCTTTACTGCCACCTGAAATTATGAAAGTCTTTCAGGATGCCCGCAAAAAAGCCAGTTACACTCCCCACCAGCCACAAATATTAAAATAAACAATATGTATTTAGATGGGAGTAGCCTTAAAGTAGCCGAAAACGACTGGTGCGGTAGCGAGCAGAATACGAGAATAGATGAGCATAGTGGGCAATTTTAGGAAATAGGTGTGAAGTGATTTGCACAATTGGAATAGCACGGGTAGCCCTTAAGTAGCGGACCGCCACAACCTAGCCAAGAAGCGTTATTGCTGGCTGAAATACGGGATTTACTTAAAGAAGGCCGCAGCTACATTTTTAATTTCAGCGGGTGGGCAGGGTCGCTAATGTTACCAATTTTAACCGCAAACGAGGTCTTTTTTGTTATATCTTCATCAGTTACTATATGGACATCGAGGAGCCCGGCTGAGGTATAACCGGTTTTAAGATAATTCATCTCGGCCAAGCATAGACTCCATCCCTTTAGCCAATGCAACAATTCTTCATGTTGCTGCAGATTTCCCTGAAAATGAATAAGCAGATCAATATCACTTCCCGGGCCGGCAGTTCCATTGTTGGTACTTCCGAAAACATAAAAGCCCTTTATTCCAAAATGCTCCAGATCGAGTCTTTCCGCTATACGCTCAGCCATATAATAGCGCCACCGCCAAAACCTGTCATCAATATAAGAGTCACCAGGCGGCAAGGTTTTTGGGGCTTTGCCTATTTCGCTGTACTTAAGTGATGCTTCACCAGAAGGAGCGCTCAGATATGCCAATGCCTCTTCTAGATCTGCATTCATAGAGATTCGCAAAATATTTCCGTTGTATGCTGCGGGTATATCGATTACCCTGATAACATCCTCCAGATCCCCAAATTCAGGTAAAATTTGTTGTAAAATACTATCAGTTCTTCTTAAAAATATTTTATTAAAAATAATGTCTTTATCATCTGGATAAAGCGGCAAATAACGAATATTGGATTCCACTA
>CAZYJA010000397.1:0-1793 GCA_964647245.1 uncultured Syntrophomonas sp.
TTATTTAGGTGGATATTATACACTTTTCACACGGTCTGACGTCCCGGTGTAACGCTGTATTTTGGCTAGAAAATATGATAACATAATTAATCAAAGTGTAATGGAGGATTTAAGGATGGATGATATTCCCGAGGATCGAAGTAGTATAATACACCCTAACTTCTTAGTAAAAATAAGAAATCGGTTAAAGAGCATCTATCACCATAGGTTATAAAACCCTGGTTGGGGTTTTGTGCCTTTTTCTATTTATAGCGAGTATGGAGGGAAAAATGTTTACCGAAATTTTGTTTTTACTGACACTAATAATGTTGAATGCATTCTTTGCAGCGTCTGAAATTGCTTTGATTTCATTGAATGATAATAAAATAAGGGTTATGGCTGAGGAAGGCAATAAAAAGGCCAAATCAATAAAAAAACTTCTGGATGAACCCAGCCGTTTTTTGGCCACCATTCAAATCGGGATTACTCTGGCGGGATTTTTGGCGAGTGCTTTTGCTTCCGAGGCCTTTGCCAGTCGAGTCGTTAGCGTGATTAAATCTGCCGGAATACCTATTCCTGAGACCTGGCTGAAAACTATTTCCATGATTTTGATTACCATAATCCTATCTTATTTCACCCTGGTTCTAGGCGAATTGGTGCCCAAAAGGCTAGCTATGAAAAAGGCTGAGTCTATTGCTATGTTTGCGGTGGGACCCTTGAATGTTTTGTCGACTGTAACCTCGCCCTTTGTCAAGTTGCTTACCCTATCTACTAACTTTTTCGTAAGACTGCTGGGTATGGATCCTAACGAAGAAGACGAAAAAGTTACTGAGGAAGAAATCCGCTTAATGGTAGATGTGGGCGAGGAAAGGGGAGCCATCGATGAATACGAAAAATTGATGATTAATAATATTTTTGACTTCAATGATAAAACAGTCGCCAACATAATGACCCATAGAACCGATATCGGAGCACTGCCGGTGGAGGCAAGTCTTACGGAAGTAACCAGCTTCCTGGAAACCGAGCGTTATTCACGTATACCGGTATATCAAGATACGATTGACAATATTATTGGGATTCTCTATGCCAAAGATCTGGTCTATTTGCTGGGTAGTGATGCCAATCGAGATAGCTTTAATCTGAAAAGTATAATCAGACAGCCGTATATTGTCGCCGAATCCAAGCGAACTGATGAACTATTCAGGGAACTGCAGAAGAAGAATATCCATATAGCTATAGTAATCGACGAATACGGGGGAACTGCAGGAATCATCACCATTGAAGATCTAATTGAAGAGATAGTAGGCAATATATCTGATGAATATGACGAAGACGACGAAGACTTCAAAAAACTGGATGAAAATACCGTTATTATAAAAGGAACCACCAGCTTGGATGATGTCGAGGATTATCTCGATATTAAGCTGCCCAGTGACGAGTATGAAACGTTAAGCGGCTTTCTGATCGGGCAATTGGGAAGAATACCGGGAAAAGAAGACAAACCTTCCATAGAATTTAACGATATCATTTTTAAGGTTGATGAAGTTAAAGAAAAAAGAATTGCCCAGGTGAAGGTTTGCAAAGCTTAACCGGGAACATTAGAACCCTGCCAGAGTGAGCAAAAAAGGTCAAGAGCAAGGCAATCCGGAGGCCCGTGATTGATGCGTACAGGTGGTACGTCGATTGAACGGGTCTTCCGAATTAACACAGCTATTGGCCTTTTTTGCGTTACACCGGGACGTTCTTTCTGTAACACAGTTGTGTTACAGAAAGAACGTCAGACCGTGTGAAAAGTGTATAATATCCACCTAAAT
>CAZYJA010000398.1:0-1788 GCA_964647245.1 uncultured Syntrophomonas sp.
TCAGAGAGGGGTTTATTCATGTTATTAGAAGAAGGCAGAATATCCAGCTTCCAATTTATCATGTTGATGATGGGTTTTATTTTGGGTTCTTCGATAATTATTTCTCCAGGAGCATCTGCAGGTCATGATGGATGGATCGCTACTCTTATTGGTATTATGGAAGCCCTGCTAATTGTCTGGGTTTTTAGCGCTTTAGCTAATCACTTCAAGGATAAAACCCTGGTGGAGATTAATGATCTGGTCTATGGCCGCATTCTGGGCAAGGTCATTTCCTTGCTTTTCATATGGTATTTATTTCACCTGGGTGCCCTGGTGTTAACTGACGTCGGCCGTTTTTTTGCTACTGAGGTTTACATCGCTACTCCCAAAACAGTACTTCTAATAGGCATGGTAGCAGTTTGTGCCTCCACCGTGGGCCGGGGTATCGAAGTTCTGGCTAGATGCAGTGTTATCATGGTGTCATTTGTTTTTTTGCTTATTATTAATGACGCAGTCTTAGCAATCCCCACTATGGATGTGAAAAACTTACTACCAATTTTAGATATTCCCCTGGAAAAGCTATTATGGGCAGCCCATGGGGCGGCCACTTTCCCATTCGCAGAAACAGTAGCATTTACTATGGTTTTTGCTTTTATAAACAACCCTAAGGGAAGATATACCCCTGCTGCCACGGCTATAATCATTGGAGGGCTAACTCTCACTGTGGCAGTAGTACGTAACACGTTGGTCCTGGGGCCAATGCAGTCTGTTTATACCTACCAATCATACATGGCAGTACAAATGATCGACATAGGAGAAATCCTTACCCGTTTAGAAGTTGCGGTTTCTGTCTTCTTCATTTTAATGGTATTTCTTAAAATATCAGTTCTCCTGTATGGAATGGCCTTGGGCTTATCCCAGGTTTTCAAACTTCGTTCATACCACCCCCTTGTTATTCCCGTAGGTATACTAATGATAATTTTATCCTTAACCAATGCGGGGAGTAGTGTAGCACTAATTGACTTTACAGATAAGGTTTATCCTATCTATGCCCTTCCTTTCCAACTAGGAATTCCACTGGTGACGCTGATTGTGGCTAAATTACGTAAACTACCCCAAACAGGGGGGGACCAGGTATAATTCGCTTCGCCTGAAACTCCTTTTACTGCCCTATTCCAAGCAAGTAAATAGAAGAAGAAACCTTGTCATATCTTAAGCTCTATTCTATAATTCTTATTAAAATAGTAGTCTTTACAGACAGAAAGGATTTTATTTTTATGAGCACGGAAAAAGGACAAGTCTTGGCCGTAAATATTTCCGAAAAAAGGGGCATAAAAAAGCACGATGTCGGTGAAGCCTATATCAGGGCGGACTGGGGCATTGAAGTAGATGCGCATAGCGGGGACTGGCACCGTCAGGTAAGCTTGCTGTCATTATCGAGCGTGGAAAAGATGCGAGCCCTGGGGGCTGCCATTGACTATGGTGATTTTGCGGAGAATCTGACTGTGGCCGGCATTGATGTCGCAACCCTGCCAATAGGCACCCGCCTGCAAATAGGAGAAGTGCAGATGGAAGTAACTCAGATTGGTAAAGAATGTCACAACAAGGCCTGCGCTATCAAAAAGCAGGTGGGTACCTGTGTAATGCCGATCGAAGGTATCTTTGTTAAGACCCTTACTTCCGGATGGGTAAGAACAGGTGACAGCGTCGTCGTTATCGGCGAAGAATAATATACTTGACAGTCCCCATAGGGATTATGTATATTGGTCTTAGATATACCAAACCCCCAAGCCCCGCTGAAGGAGTGGT
>CAZYJA010000399.1:0-1777 GCA_964647245.1 uncultured Syntrophomonas sp.
ATAAGGAGAGATGGCCGAGCTGGTCGAAGGCGCTCGACTCGAAATCGAGTAGGCGGCTAATCCCCGCCTCTAGGGTTCGAATCCCTATCTCTCCGCCAGTGTGTATTATGCCGGCTTTCCAGCCAATTAGGAAAGTCGGTTTTTGTTTTCTGAATAACCTCCAAGAGAAAATTACGGCCAGTTTTACTGCCGTTCGGGTTACCTAGACCAAAGATTAACGTATCGTCTCAACCGCATACAGCGGCAAATTCAGCAGCCATTCCTCACGCCGATAGTCCGCCATGGATGTGCGAATGGAACATTCCGGCGAAAACTTTTGCCAATAGGTTTTCAGACTCTTGGCCATCAGATTGGTCTCGGCTTTTACTTCAATGGGAACCACGGTACTGCCGTTATCTACAACAAAGTCAATCTCCGCGCTGCCGCGGTCGTTGGTCCAGTAATAGGTCTCCATACCTTTGATGATTTTTAATTGCTGTAGTACATACTGTTCAGTCAGCGCCCCTTTGAACTCCTTGAAAAGATCATTGCCGTCCAAAAGAGTCCCTTGCTTCAGGCGTACCATACAGGAGAGCAGCCCAACGTCAAGCAGAAACAGTTTAAAGGCTTTCATATCTTCATAAGCCTTGAGGGGCAGGCTGGGAGCGGTTACGCGTGGAACCTTGTGAACCAGGCCGCAATCGGTAAGCCATAACATGGCCTGCTCATATTCCTTGGCCCGTGCTCCTTCTTTAATCAAACCATAAATGAATTTCTTATTTTCCTTGGTGAGCTGGGCCGGAATGCTGTTCCAAAGCATCCTAATTCTCGGCACGACCTCGTTAGGGGCATGTTTGGAAAAATCCTGCTCATAGGCGTCTAAAATACGCTGTTGGATTTCCCTTACCTCAGCAAAGTCCCGGTTCTCCGCAAAGCTGTAAACTACTTCCGGCATCCCGCCCACATAATAGTAGTATTTGAGCATTTCGATATAGGTTGACTTGAAGGTGGTTACCATATCGAAATTGCCTTCTTGCAAAATTTCGACATACTGTGGGTGGCCCATAGCTCGTAAAAACTCGAAGAAGCTAAGCGGGTATAAATCCAAAAATTCTACTTTGCCCACTGGGAAGGAGGTTCCCTGGTGCAGGGCGACTCCCAGGAGCGACCCGGCGCAAACAATTTGGTATTCGGGGGCATTCTCGTTGAAGTATTTCAAGGAAGTGAGTGCTTTTGGAACCTCCTGAATTTCATCGAAAATGAGCAGGGTATTGTCGGGATCTATCTTCTGGCCGGAATAAAGCTCCAGACCGGTCACAATACGCTTTACATCCAGATCCGAGGAAAACAACTCCCTCATTCGCTGGTTGTTGTCAAAGCTGATGTAGACAGTCCGGTCGCAAGCAATCCGACCGAATTCCTTCATCAGCCATGTCTTGCCAACCTGTCTTGCGCCGCGGATAATCAGGGGCTTTTTATTAAGCTTGGCTTTCCATTTATGAAGGTCTTCCATCGCTGTTCTATACATGGGCATCACCTCTTAAAATAAGTATAACCCAAAACTACAAAAAATAGAACGAATTTCTGAGACAACCCAACACTTATTGCGACGAATAGTGCAAAGTGCCGAAAATTATAAAACCTCCAGACGAATGCTGTGGTTACATTCGCCCGGAGATTTTTGAAAATGAGAGGGTTCTACTTTTTAAATCTAAAATTGTGGCAGCATATTCTAGAGGCTTGAATAGTTACTGTAAGGTTCATTCCCAATAAAGCAGGTGCGATCTTACCAACCACT
>CAZYJA010000400.1:0-1774 GCA_964647245.1 uncultured Syntrophomonas sp.
GGAAAACACCCTGTTTCAGCAGGGGAATCAGCTATATATTAATTCTTAATCTGGGTGTTTTATTCCTGGCTTATTATCGCCAGTGGTTTTTCCTCGATATTATGGCCTTGCTCGGTACGGGTCTGGTTACACTGGCAGCCTATAATATGGACTGGATGATCTGGGCGGGCCAGGGTTTCTTAACCGTCTTTTTAATTCTGTTTATTACCGTAGCAGCCATATACAACCATCGCACTCGCAATGATAATCCGTTCTTACTCCTGGCCAGTGGTTTGTTGTTCAGTGTTTTTACCTGCTTTAACCTTTATGAGCCGATGGAAGACTGGCTGGGATTAGTGAGTCTTAGCTTAGCCGCCATATACCTGGGTACCTATCTATTTGCGCGTTTCCGGAATATAGGCACTAAATTATTTACCCAGACCTTACTTATAATTGCCCTGGGGTTCGCGCTTTTAGCCCCGCCGGCCCAGCTTCAGGGGGTATATAATCAGATGGCCTGGCTGGCAGCAGCTGCGGTCTGTTTATATTTCAGCCGGTTTAATCATAATTTATTGGCCTATGTAATCGGAATAATTATTATGGTCGTGAGTGGACTATCCATACAGGTGGAAACATATCCACTGCCGATTTTTAATGAAACAACCCTGATATTGAGTTTAGTTGCTCTGGATTGGTGCTGGGCTTTGGGGGTGGCTGCCAAAATCTATCCCCGGCTAAAAATGCTTACTGCAGCTATCGCGGTAGTTATCGTGAGCATAGTTTTCTATCTGCTGGATTATGACATCAGCAATGCGATTTACTTCTACCAGGCTAATCATTCTTTTACTTTCTTGATACCAATCAGCTGGGCTCTGGTCAGTAGTTTGGTGCTATGGCTGGGTGTTCGCCGTTCTAACTCCGGTATTCGCATGTTCAGCCTCCTGCTGTACGGAGTGGTGATACTCAGGACTATATTCTATGATTTGCAGCAGCTGGATATTATTTTTAAGATTATGGTTTTAATGGCTATTGGCCTGATCGCTTTGGCCATTTCCTTCTTCTATCAACAAAGGATGAAAGGAGACGAACTAAAGTGAGAAGAATAATAACTTTTCTGATAATGATTGCCTTACTGTTAGCCCCAGGGGGACGAACCGCTATGGCCAGCCAGGACAATTGGCAATACTTTAAGGATTTGCCGGTGGAGAACCAGGGATTTGCCCTTATCAACCTGGATTCCGAGGTGATGCAAAATTGCCTGGAGTCTTTTGCTGATATCAGGCTTACCGACCGTCAGGGCCAAGAGATTGCCAGTCAGTTGATTCAACCCGGACAAGAGGAAGTAGTCCAGCGGGTTAGTCTGATTAATGCCATTGATTATGAGCAATACACTTCGGTTATGATTGACATGGGGCCAACCCCCCGTCCCCATAATAAAATGGAATTGGAAATTGCCATGGATAAAACCGGGGATTACTTGCGTGAGGTGGAAATACTGGCCAGCAATGATGCCAGTAACTGGGGGCAGCTGGGCAGTGGTAAGATTTTTGCCTATCAAAGGGAACAATTTAATCAGATTAGCTATCCCACCAGCACCATGCGCTATTTGCAGGTTAATATCCAGAAAAAATCGGGGGAAAGCAGCCTGCGGGTAACTTCAGCCCAATTGAAATTCCTATCCAGCAATGTTTACGCAGGCAAGCTTTTAACGGCGCCCATCATTTCTAATCGTTCCGATAAAACCACTACTAAAATAGTTATTGATCTAGGGGTTCCTAATTATATGATAACCGCT
>CAZYJA010000401.1:0-1755 GCA_964647245.1 uncultured Syntrophomonas sp.
AATATGGCAAAAAAACAGTCAGACGCAGAAGATATCACAATCCCAATATCAAGATTGAGGATATTATAAGAAAATGAACATTCAAAAACATTTAGCTGCAGGATTGATGCTCATATATTTGGGCTCATTTTACTTTCCCATATGGCGGATAATGTTTGGCATTCAGGAACGGGGAGTGATGAAGTGAAAGGATTCAATAATCCTGTAATCATTGAATTTCCATTAAGAGGAGAGTGGCTGGCGCCCACCACTCCGGCGAAAAAAATTCCGAGTCATGGCACAGATCAATTGGGAGAGCGCTACGCTTTTGACTTTTTACAGGTTGATTGGGAAAGAAACGGCAAGCCTTTTTATCGGACCAATCTGCCAGAGTATCTCTTATTTGGCGTTCCCTTAAACAAGTGTTATTGCTGGGGTCAGAAAGTATATGCGCCTTGTGACGGGAAAATTATCAAAGCCGAAAACGGTTATAAAGAAAGGCTGAGAGTTCATCTGGCTTCTGATTTGTTTGTCGCTCTAAAGAATGCTAATGCGTTTAACCCTGAAAAAGATGACCTTAGGTCTGTTGCCGGCAACTATGTTATTATGAAATGCTCCGATCATGTTTACGCCGCATTCGCACATTTGCAAACAGGGTCCGTTATGGTATCAGCAGGTCAGGATGTGAAAAGAGGGGAAGTATTGGGAAAAGTAGGGCATTCAGGAAATTCCACGGCTCCGCATCTGCATTTCCAGCTTATGGACAGCAGTAATTTGCTTTCAGCAAAGGGTATCCCTTGTGCCTTTGAGCAGTATGAATCATTTCAAGATGGTGCATGGGAAACAGTATATAACGGAGTTCCGTCTGATAAGGATAGAATAAGATATAATCGATGAAGCAGCTATGTTTAAAGCTCTGTAACCTTGGATATCTCCAGAAGAACGACGGCAGTGATGTCTGCCCATTATCCACTATGATAGAGTGTCTGAAAATGGTGGAATGGGCGGATAAAACGGTAACATTTTATGTTGAGGAGTGAAAAATGATAATTATTGGGCAGGTAATCAATGCTATGGTAGCATACTATGCTGGGGATGTACGGCGAATTAACCATTTTATGAAGGTATACGCTTTTGCCAAGGCAATCGGAGAACTGGAAGGTTTAGATAAAAGCACGCAGGAGATTCTTGAAATTGCGGCGCTAACTCATGACATTGGAATTAAAAACAGCGAGAAAAAGTACAACAGCATCGGTGGAAATTATCAGCAGATTGAAGGTCCGCCCGAGGCAAAAACACTTCTGGCGGAGTTAGGTATTGAATCGAGTGTCATTGATCGCGTATGTTGGCTTATCGCACATCATCACACCTACACGAATATTAAGGGGAGCGATTATCAGATACTGGTTGAGGCGGACTTTCTTGTAAATGCTTATGAGGACAACGTGCCCATAGCGTCCATTGAAAGCTATATGGCTAAGGTTTTTGCGACTAAGACCGGAACAGGAATTCTTAAAACAATGTATAAATTACAATAGAAAACCCAGAAATACTTCATCAGTATTACACACCCCCAGACGAAAATGCACAGGCTATCGGCAAACATAATCTTCAACTGGTCCAATACCATATCCCAATTTCGACAATGCCGTTAGCGAGAGGAATACTAGTTGCTATTTTAAAAGCTGGTTATTCTCAAAAAAATCTCTCCAGGGATCATCACTGTTTATTCTCAGGAGGGCTTCCGGTATATCAACACCATCGGGTGCAATCGTG
>CAZYJA010000402.1:0-1751 GCA_964647245.1 uncultured Syntrophomonas sp.
TACAATGGCATTGACGGCACTGTTATTGATAATAGTTTTGGCCGCGGGATGCGGAAAAAGCAATACAGTAGCTTCCGTAAACGGTGAGAATATAACCAGACAGCAGTTGGATGAAGCTGTTGCCAGCGCCAAACAGTACTATACATCTCAAGGCCTGAATATTGATGAGAGCAAAGACAAGGAGATAATGCAGAGCATCACGTTAATGTCCTTGGACCAGTTGATAAATCAGACAGTTTGGCTGCAAGAAGCAAAAAAGAACGGCGCGGAGATTGCCAAGACGGATGTGGATAAGGAAATTGCCAGGTATAAGGATGCCTTGACTGAAGACAGGTTTAATCAGGTGCTGGCGGCAAATGGCTGGACAGTGCCAAAATTTGCCGAGCTAGTGCAGCAGGATTTGACAATCAAAGCTGTGCAAAACAAAATACTGGCTGGTGTGAACCCGCCTACAGAGGCGGAGGCTGATGATTATTATGAGAAAAACAAAAATGAGTTTACTGATCCTATAACTTATAAAGTGCGTCACATCCTGATAATGCCTGATGACAAGGAAGCTGACAAGGCCAAAGCCGATATGGAGGCAAAGACCAAAGCCCAAGCTATACTAGGTCAAATAAGTCAGGGAAAGGACTTTGCGGAAATGGCCAGGCAGTATTCTGCGGACAGTTCTTCCGCTGCGGAGGGCGGGTTATACAGCTTTAGTCCGGGAGAGGCGGTGCCGGAATTTGAAGCGGCGGCAATAGCTTTAAAGCAGGGTGAAATAGTTGGGGAACCTGTTAAAACACAATTTGGGTACCATTTAATAAAAATGGAAAACATTACGCCGGAAAGGTTAAAACCTTTTGTCGAAGTGCGCGAAGACTTGCTGGCCAAGCTTTCAGACCAGGCAAAAGATAATGCCATAAGCAAATACCTTGATGAGGCCAAGGCCGGATCAGATATAAAAAATTCGCTTCAAAAATAAACAAAAAAGATGAATAAGACGAAAAATGAAAAAAAATAATACTCATTGGTAAAAAATGAATAATTACTTTTCATCCGTTATATACTATCTGTGAAGTAGATCGAAAAGCTTACAGATAAGGAGGGAAGGGTAAATAGATGAAAGCAACCGGTATTGTGCGCCGTATTGATGATTTGGGCAGGGTTGTTATTCCTAAAGAGATTAGAAGGACATTGCGTATCCGCGAAGGGGATCCTTTAGAGATTTTTGTAGACAGGGAAGGCGAAGTAATTCTAAAAAAATACTCCCCGATCGGGGAATTGGGTGATTTCGCCAAGGAGTATGCTGATTCACTGTATGAAGCACTTGGACATATCGCCTGCATTGCAGACCGGGATACAATAATTGCGGTAGCCGGAGCGCCGAAGAAAGAGTTTATTAATAAAGCCATTGGGCCGTCTGTGGAAAGAGTTATGGAAGACAGGAAAGTAGTAATAGTAAATAACACCGGCAAGGAACCTGCAGCCGGGTACGGTTTCATGCTGGAGGACGGCGATAACAGGTATTCGGCAGAGGTAATCGCACCTATTATTGCGGAGGGTGATCCGATAGGAGCGGTGATACTGGCATCTAAGGAACCTGATGTAAGAATGGGTGAAATGGAGCTGAAACTGGCTGAAACTGCGGCAGGGTTTCTGGCTAAACAGATGGAGCAATAATAAGGGTGGCCTCAAGGCCTCCTTTTTTTTGCGGCAATAGTTGAGAAAACCCCCGGAGCTAACCGGGGGTTTTTTATATCTTCCGG
>CAZYJA010000403.1:0-1742 GCA_964647245.1 uncultured Syntrophomonas sp.
CGGGCCGCTCTGCAAATAGGCTGTTCGAAGCTGGTTTTAAAATTTGGAGCCTTAATTATCTGTCAGGCAATGAGCGCGCTAAGGACTCTAATGCATTGTTTTGTTTAGGCTTATGGCATACAATTGAAATGTAGGGCGATAATATGGATTAGACCTTTACCCCGTTAGCAAGGTATATAGGAGGTTATTAATTGAGATTCTGGCTAAGTATTTGCTTAATATTATCAGCTGACCAGCTAAGTAAGTTCTGGATAGCCAGCAATATGTATGTTGGTGATAGTCGGGCCATTATTGATGGCATATTGAGTTTGAGTTATGTTCATAACCGAGGGGCGGCCTTTGGTATCCTGCAGGGAAAATCATGGTTCTTTTTAATTATGGCTGCCACGGTAGTATTAGTTATGATAATTTATAACCTTAAATATTCCCCGCCTGCCTGGCTGCAATATGCTACCGGGCTCATCGTGGGTGGTTCAGTTGGGAACGTGATTGATCGCTGGCTTTACGGATCGGTGCGAGATTTCCTTAGCATTGGCTGGTGGCCGGTTTTTAATGTAGCTGATATGGCTATCGTTTGCGGAGGAGCTTTGCTCATGCTATATGTATTATTGGAGGATAGTACCCCGCAGCTCAAGCTGTAAATCAATTAATCCCTTTTTGCATCTGATTACCTTTATGGTCTGCTGGGTTTAAGGGGAGAAGACTAAATGAATACCTATAATATTGCTGGTTTAACGGTTTCCTTACAGGCCAGTGGCAAAACCCTGGCCAGACAAAGCCCTCCGTATTTATCATCTGAACCTCGTCCGGTTGATTTTGCCATCGCTGTGGATGAGGATTTTATGCGCCTTAAGCAAAAAGAAAATCCTCACCTGAGCCCTGATGAATGTGAATATATCTGGACCGGCTTTGAGTTTTACCGCCAACTGCTGGACTTCCAGGGCATGATGCTGCATGCCTCGGCCCTGGTTCTTGGGAACCGATCCTATCTATTTTCCGCTCCCTGCGGAACGGGCAAATCCACCCATGCCCGCTTGTGGCAGCAACATTTCGGTATAGATAAAGCCCGCATCATCAATGACGATAAGCCGGCTATCCGGTTTATTGACAACTCTTTCTATGTTTATGGAACCCCGTGGAGTGGCCAAAGCGAATATAATCTGAATCTGAAAGTGCCTTTGCAAGCCATTTGTTTTTTGCAGCAATCCACCTCTAACTGGATAAGAGAATTGGAATCAAAAACCGTTTTGCCACTAATTCTCAATCAGACGTTGCGTCCTCGTGACCAAAAGCCGATGGAGAAACTACTCGCTTTACTGGATAAACTCATCAGGCAGGTCCCATTTTATCAAATGGGCTGCACAATTAGTACGGAAGCGGTGGCTATGGCTCATCAGGTGATGTCCTCGGGTCAGATTAGTGCTTCTGTTAGGGAAGGATGGTAAATGATGAAAGTCAAGGACGGATACATGCTGCGGGAGGTAGCCGGGAACAGTGTGGTGGTAGCGGTTGGCCAGGCTAGCTTGGATTTTAATGGACTTATAACCCTGAATGGTTCAGGTACTATGCTCTGGAGGATGTTGGAAACAGGGGTAACTGAAGCAGCCTTGGTCGCAGCGGTGGTGGATGAATATGAAGTTGACCCAACCCGGGCGCAAAATGATATTGAAGCTTTCATAAATAAGCTGAAGGGTGCCAACTTACTTGCCTAATCAGATTTTCCTCCGGGAGGTGGCTGGTCT
>CAZYJA010000404.1:0-1737 GCA_964647245.1 uncultured Syntrophomonas sp.
CGATGAGGCGGTTAAAGCCACCAATACTGAAATTATCAGTATCGAACTGCCTCGGGATACCAAGGGCGGAGCTGGACACGGCTCTCTAATTATTTTTGGAGCAGAAGAAGTGTCTGATGCCCGCCGCGCAATCGAGGTAGCCCTGGGTGAACTTGACCGCACTTTTGGCGATGTGTATGCCAATGACGCCGGACATCTCGAACTGCAATATACGGCGCGTGCCAGTCTGGCCATCAACAAAGCCTTTAATGCTCCGCTAGGCAGGGCCTTTGGACTAATTGTAGGCGCCCCGGCCGCCATTGGCGTACTGATGGCTGATGTCGCAGTTAAAACTGCCAGTGTTGAAGTGGTGGGTTATGCAAGTCCCGCAGGTGGAACCAGCTTCTCCAACGAGGTCATTCTTATGGTCACCGGAGATTCGGGGGCGGTACGGCAAGCTGTAATTTCGGCTCGGGAAACGGGCAAGAAAGTATTGGAGGCCATGGCTGGCCCGGCGCCGTCATCAACCACACCTTACATTTGATATAAGGGGGATTCACAAGATGAAACGATCAAAACGCTTTGAAATACTGGCTGCCCGTCCGGTCAACCAGGATGGCTTTGTGGCTGAATGGCCAGAGGTAGGACTGATAGCCATGGGCAGCCCTAATGACCCTAAGCCCAGCATCAAAATTGAGAATGGCAAAGTGGTAGAAATGGATGGTATACCGAGGTCCAAGTTCGATTTTATCGATCAGTTCATTGCCGATTATACCATTGATACTACTATCGCCCCCCAAGCTATGGCTATGCAAGATACCGAAATAGCAAAAATGCTGGTCGATATTCATGTTTCCCGCGATGAAGCCGTTAAAACCTGCCGCGGCCTCACCGCAGCTAAGCTGGTGGCAGTCCTGAATACCATGAATGTAGTCGAGATGATGATGGCGCTGCAAAAGATGCGGGCTCGCAAGATTCCTTCCAACCAATGCCATGTAACCAACACTCAGGACAACCCGGTGCTAATTGCTGCCGATGCCGCCGAAGCTGCCATGCGTGGTTTTGATGAAATGGAAACTACGGTGGCAGTAGTCCGTTACGCTCCATTTAATGCCCTGGCCTTACAGGTAGGGGGCCAAGTGGGACGAGGCGGGGTTCTTATCCAGTGCGCCTTGGAAGAAGCGACCGAATTGCTGCTGGGCATGCGGGGTATTACCGCTTATGCCGAAACAATTTCGGTTTATGGAACCGAAAACGTTTTCGTAGATGGGGACGATACACCTTGGTCTAAAGCCTTTCTAGCTTCAGCCTATGCCTCCCGCGGTCTGAAGATGCGTTTCACTTCAGGAACCGGCTCCGAGGTACAAATGGGTTATGCCGAAGGCAAGTCCATGCTGTATTTGGAAGTGCGCTGCATCATGTTGACCAAAGGGGCTGGGGTGCAAGGCCTGCAGAATGGCTCTGTGAGCTGCATTGGCGTACCGGCTGCTGTTCCTTCCGGAATAAGGGCGGTACTAGCCGAAAACCTTTGCACCACCCTCATGGATCTGGAAGTAGCATCAAGCAACGATCAGACCTTTACTCATTCTGACATTCGGAGAACCGCCCGCACTCTAATGCAAATGCTGCCCGGTACCGACTTCATTTGTTCGGGTTACGGCGGCGTACCCAATTATGACAATATGTTTGCTGGTTCTAACTGGGACGTTGACGATTATGATGACTGGAATATCATCCAGCGTGACTTGATGGTAGATG
>CAZYJA010000405.1:0-1699 GCA_964647245.1 uncultured Syntrophomonas sp.
CGAGACCACTGAAAAAGTGCCCTTTTTAAATAGCCTCGGCTTGTTTCCTAATCCAATATTGTCGATTAATCAGCAACTTACAGTATGAAAACTTAGAATCAAGCGCATATAAACCATTTAAAGCGGATACCATCCTGGCTATCCGCTTTAAATTTACCGCTAGGGCCGTTAGTTTTGCCTGAATGCGGATGCTTTTTAGACCGTAGCCTTTAGCTCGGTCCAGACCATGGAATCTTTTTAATTCGGCATTCTTGGGTTCGATTTTCGATCGCTTTCGGTATTCCTCAAGGAATTCCGGGGTTTTTGCTCTTTGGCTGTATTCATATAACTCCGGGGTATTTACGCTGATTATCAGTAGTTTAGCTATCCGTTTACTTTTGCCTATGCATTCAGGTCGACGCTGGCAATTTCGGCACAGCTCGCGCTCAAAGCTGTATTCTAGCAACTTGATCTTGTTACCCTTACTTTTTTGAGTTCGGGTTTTTACGCGTACGGTTTCATTTCCCATCACACAGAACCACTGGTCACTGTCCTTGTTGTAACGGAATAGGTCTTCGTCTATTCTGTAGGCACTGGCGCTTACAGGTATATAGGCTTGTGCTTCCTTTGCTTTGATCATCTTTAGGATGTCGGCGCGAAAGTAAGCCTTATCCCCATAAATTCCGCTCACCTTTAGCCCAGCTTCCAGGGTCCCCTCCAGATGCTCTTTGAAATGGCTGCCATCAACATAGGAGCCAGGTTCTACGATAATGCTGGTTATCAGACTGCCATCAGTGGTTTGACATACCTCTGCCTTGTAGCCGTAAAATGATTGGGTCTTGCTTTTGTGTCCCACCCGGGCATCTTTATCTATCAGTGAACGTATTCCTTTTTGCTCTATGAACAGGTCGCTTTCCAAGATCTCCTGAGCTTCCTTTACTGCCTCCAAAACTTCCTCTGACGTTGTTTCTTCCGAAGATTCTTCTATCAGGTTTTCCAGGTATTCTTTCATAACTTGTTTAGCTTCCAAATGATCTTCTATTTGCGTATAATCTGGTATTTCATAATCTTCCTGTCCCATGGCTTTAAATATATTCTTGGCCAATTGCTTCATGATGCGCTCAGGTACCTTCTTAATAGTGTTGGCGTTTATATGGGTCGTGTCTATAACGATGCCGTTACTGCTTTTAATGATGCCTTTTTCTACACATTGGTGTACGATTTCGGTAATGATGTCATCCATGCTGATATCTTTTAAGCGCTGGGTACGAAATTTGGTCAGTAAGCTGATTTCAGGCAATGGTTCTTCGGGGTTAAGCCCTATAAACCATTTGTAAGCCAGATTTACGTTTAGATCTTGCACCAATTGTTCATCAGATAAGTTGTACAGATACTTTAAGATCTGTATCCTTAGCATCATTTCCGGTTCCTTGGCAGGTCTTCCATAGTATTTGCAGTAAGAACTCTCGAGAAGTTGATTCACAAATTTTAAATCGATGGCTCCATTTATGGTTTTGAGTATATGATTATCTGGAATATTATCATATAATAATGAGTATAAACTTAATTGCTTGGGACCAGTCCTGAGCACCTGAAAACCCCCTTAGATTTAGTGTTTGCGGTACATTCATTATATCATAAAGGGGGTTTTTAAATTCTGTTCCATAGGTATTTAATTGTATTTTTGTTATTTTCTATTAGGTGTTTATCAGTGGTCTCG
>CAZYJA010000406.1:0-687 GCA_964647245.1 uncultured Syntrophomonas sp.
TAGAAATAGCCTTGGCCAGTTTACTGTTGCTGCTGTTGAAATGCTTAATTAGAAATGAGAGCTTTTCTCCAAAAGTCATACATTACAAGTTCCTTTCATTGCAAATAAAAGGCTCTTAGAAGGTGCGATAAAAAATAAGTCTGAATCAATTATACCGTATAATGACAAAGCGTGACAGATATTTTTGTCCATGACAAATAATTGCAAAGTAGGATAATCCTACAGTAATTACATTATTATTAAGGTATTAAAAGATGATAAAGGACCCAACGGTTGTTGGTGGTTTAAATAATCAGGGAGGTGATTCGGGAAGACTCAGCCTAAATTGCTTGAATCCGAGTTGATGACTGGTACATTGAAACAACAACTATATTGAACTAGGAGGGGAGATATTTGTTTAAAAAACGTAAAAACCTAAGCTGTTTAATTCTCATAGTCTTTATTATCAGCATGGTTTTGCCAGGTTTCATCCAGCCAGTTCGGGCCGTGGCTCCAATCAGTCCGGTTAGTATATCACCAACTGATGGAGCAACCCAGGTACCGGTAGACACGCCATTTGTCGTCGAATTTGGCCAGGAATTATCCAACTACGATAGTGCGCTCATTCATATAAAATATATTGTCGAGGGTGATCCGACCCTTTATGATTTTACGGGCGGAGTCTCGATTAGTCTTGGTGCTGACAAC
>CAZYJA010000406.1:697-1670 GCA_964647245.1 uncultured Syntrophomonas sp.
AACGATTGGGGTGCTAATCTGAGCTATCAAATCCATTTGGACGCTGCTGCGGTGACATCTGGAACTGGTGATACGGTGGTGCCCAGCGATGAAATCAGCAGTGCGTTCGCAACCGTTGACACGATTACCCCTGAGATAACCGGCACTAACATGACCACTCCGCAGGATGGTGCCACCGATGTTCCTTTGTCAACGGCGATTACAGCCACCTATTCGGAAGCGGTAGTTCCGGGTCCGCACTTTATTATGATCAGCATGACGGCCAATATTCCTCCCAGTGGAGCCATAACCCAGGAGATTACCACCGCAATCAATGGGACAGTTCTTACGATCACACCGGTTAATGGGCTGGCCCCCAACACCAATTATACAGTGATGATTCCACCAAGCGCGGTGTGGGACGTGGCTGGCAATCTGCAGTCGACAGCCAGAGTATTCAGCTTTACGACGGCGTTTGCCACTGGCGGCGGAGGCGGGGCAGGGATCTTGCCAACCCTAACCTATGATCTTACGGTCAATCCCACGTCATTGCCATTGGATTTCTCAAGCGATCAAACCATCACCCTTACTGCCGCTGTCAATAACGTATTCGCTGCACCGCCCAATCGGGTCGATCTCTGGGCAGTGGACAACGCTGGCTTGATCTTGGGGACAGATCCCGTATGGGGTGCAAATTTTACTCCCAACACCACTACCAGCTTGAGTTTTACCCTGCCGGTGACCAGCGGCCTGCCAGCAGGCCGGTACGCCTGGGCAGTGGGTGCATTTCCTCCGGCTGCCGTCCACGCTGCTCATTTTCAGTTAATTCCCCGACTCTCATCAGGGGGGGGAGGGGGAGCAGGAATGAACATTTCCCTGGTGCAGACCGGTGATCTGGTGGCTGGTCAGGCTCTGGACCTGTCTGTCACGAACGCTCAGGATAATACGGGGACCAAGCTTACGGGTACCTACTCTGTAAATCTGGGTAGCAATC
>CAZYJA010000407.1:0-1640 GCA_964647245.1 uncultured Syntrophomonas sp.
CAGATCATTGTAGAAGACGCTTTTCGTCAGGCAATTCTAAAATATGGCGTTCCCGAAAAAGTCTACTTTGATAATGGCAGCCAGTATAGAACCAAATGGATGATTAGAGCCTGTGCAAAAATGGGTATCCGTCTGATATATGCTAAGCCCTACTCCCCAGAGGCGACCGGGAAAGTTGAGAGGTTCAACCGAGTAGTAGACTCCTTTCTCAGTGAAGCGGCTTTAGAAAAGCCAAAAACCCTAGAAAGATTAAACGAACTGTTTCAGGTATGGCTAACGGAGTGCTACCAAAACAAGATTCATTCTGGATTGGATGGCAATATTAGCCCGGAAACTGCTTATCGCAGTGATAAGAAGGCCTTGAAGTTTCTGGCCCCGGATACTATCGCTAATGCTTTTTTACATGCTGAGGAACGTAAAGTTGATAAAGCCGGATGCATTAGCTTCTTCAGCAAAAAATATGAGGTTGGTCTTAACTTTATTGGCTGCAAAGTAACTGTGGTTTACGATCCAGCCAGTATTGAGGAAATTACTATTGAGTATGAAGGATACCAGCCTTTTAAAGCCAGAGAATTAGTTATCGGTGAAAGAACCGGCAACCGCCCAAAATTACCAGAGCATTTGCAGCTTCAGCCAGCTGACTCATCCAGATTATTGAGTGCAGCGAATAAGAAAAATAAACAACGCAAAGCAGAGCAGGCTCCCGCCGTAAGTTACAGGACAGTACGGAAAGGGGGCAGTGAAAATGTTTGAGATATTTTACGAGTTAAGCAAAACCCCATTTTCCAGGGATATTGCCACTGACCAGTTGTATTCATCCATCATGCTGGAAGAGACTTTAGGACGTTTGGAATATGCTGCTCAAAGACAGTTGTTTGCCGTTATTACTGGAGATTGCGGGACAGGCAAGACGACAATAATACGTAAGTTCAAAGATTATTTAGATTCATCCCAGTACCTAGTTATGTACCTGGCGGATTCACAACTTACCCCCCGGCATTTCTACAAAGGGATGCTGGAACAACTAGGGTGTGAAGCCAAGTTCTATCGCGGTGATGCGAAACGCCAATTGCACCGAGAGATTGAGCTTATGCGTGCAATGCATAATTTACAGCCGGTCGTCATTGTTGATGAGGCCCATCTTCTTGATAAAGAAATGCTTGAGGAAGTCAGGTTTCTCCTCAATTTCAAAATGGATGCTGAGAGCCCCATGACTCTGATCCTGGTTGGCCAGAGTGAACTCTGGGATAAGCTGCAACTCCAGACCTATGCGGCTATCAGACAACGAATTGATTTACAGTGTAAGCTCCCTCACATGGACCGAGCTCAAGTAGGTGAATATATCCAAAGACATCTTACTTATGCCGGTGCCAACCACGATATCTTTACTGATAATGCTACTGATGAAATATACAAGTTCTCCAGCGGAACAGCCAGGCTGATTAACAAGGTTTGTACTCATTGTCTTTTATATGGAGCGCAGAATGGGAAAAGGATTATTGATGACCATATTGTGAAGTTGGTTATTCAGGGTGAGTTGACTTAAGGCAATAAAAGACGGTGTTTCTTGGCCAGCTATTCCGTCAGTTTCTGGACAATTAACACCGTCTATCTCGGGACAGTATGGGTTGGCTCTAACA
>CAZYJA010000408.1:0-1636 GCA_964647245.1 uncultured Syntrophomonas sp.
CTGCGTATTCTACGCTTAAGATCTTTTACACCTGCTCCTGCCATATTACATCACCGCCTAAACTGCGAACGTGGACTTAAAATCTTGTATGGCCTTCACAAGTTGCGCATTAGTAGCATCATCAATCTTTTTGGACTCTAATATGTTCTTAAGCACATCCGTATTAGCCCGTAAATACTTAAGGAAATCGGTTTCCAATTGGGCAATCTGATTGGTAGGTACATCATCCAAATAGCCATTTACGCCACAGAATATGATAGCTACCTGATCCTCCATCGCCATTGGTGCATATTGACCTTGTTTTAGCACCTCAACCACCTTTTCACCACGGGTTAAGCGGGCTAAAGTAGCTTTGTCCAAGTCAGAACCGAACTGGGCAAAGGCAGCCAGTTCACGGAACTGGGCCAAATCCAAGCGCAACTGTCCAGCTACTGACTTCATAGCCTTGGTTTGAGCGGAACCACCTACCCGGCTAACCGAAAGACCAGCATTGATGGCCGGACGTTGGCCTGCATAGAATAGATCGGTCTCCAGATATATCTGACCATCGGTAATGGATATAACATTAGTCGGGATATAGGCTGATACGTCGCCAGCCTGGGTCTCTATTATGGGCAGCGCGGTAATAGAACCGCCACCCAATTGCTCGTTTAATTTACAGGCTCTCTCCAGCAACCGGGAATGGAGATAGAATACGTCGCCAGGATACGCTTCACGTCCGGGCGGGCGTCTCAGCAAGAGGGACATTTCACGATAAGCAACTGCATGCTTGGAAAGATCATCATAAATGATTAAAACATCCAGGTTTTCGCCTTCCATGAATTCCTCAGCCATAGCCACCCCGGCATACGGTGCCAGGTACAGCAACGGTGCGGGTTCGGATGCGGTGGACGCGACTATGATGGTGTAATCCATAGCGCCCATTTCCTCTAATTTGGCATGAATTCCTGCAATAGTTGATTGCTTTTGGCCAATGCCAACATAAATACAGATCATGTCTTTTTTAGTTCTTTGGTTAATTATGGCATCAATGGCAATCGCAGTTTTACCAACCTGGCGGTCACCAATTATCAACTCACGCTGTCCCCTGCCGATCGGAACCATGGAGTCAATGGCCTTCAATCCAGTCTGCATTGGTACATTAACTGGGGCTCTGGTTACAACCCCATGCGCAACCTTTTCTATCGGTCTAAAGGTACTGGTGTTTATAGGTCCTTTACCATCCAGAGGTTGCCCCAGCGGATTAACTACGCGTCCCAGCATAGCTCTTCCGGTAGGTACTTCCATGATTCTGCCGGTGGCTTTAACTACATCGCCCTCTTTGATGTGCGCATATTTACCAAGCAGCACTGCCCCGACATTATCTTCTTCCAGATTAAGTACCATTCCGTAGGTACCACCTGTAAATTCCAGCAATTCGCCAGCCATGGCCCCCTGTAATCCATAAACCCTGGCAATACCGTCGCCAACATAGATAACAGAACCGACATTGCTGACTTCGACCTCGGATTGGTAGCGCTCCAATTGCTGTTTCAATATGGCGCTAATCTCTTCCGGTCTAATACTCATTTAAATGCTCACCCCTATCGAATTAACTTATCTTTGCTTGTTTGAGGTTTTTCTTTAGCATCTCTAG
>CAZYJA010000409.1:0-1614 GCA_964647245.1 uncultured Syntrophomonas sp.
GCGCCGGGTGGCCGCTGGCAAACGCATCAGTGACCACTGGCGGGCGCAGATTGCAATATATGTCGATAGAATCCAATGGGGAACTATATTTTCCCTGTTATTCCTCTTGTTTCTATTCTCTAACTTATCTACTTTTGTTACTTTTTTCTTCTAGCATGTGGTCTAATTGGTTCAAAAATTCCAAGTTTAGTATTCAATAAAAGACGAACAATAGTTCATGAATTATTGTTCATCAATAGCTTTTTGCCAGGTCGAAACGTAATTAAACGCTCATAATAATATAGAGCAGGTCAGCAACCCCAAGAGGCCCCTGACCTGCTCTATTAAGTGTTAATGAATGGCATGTTCCGAATATATCGCATTAGTTTCTCATACAAAATTATCCTCAAACATATGTTTGCCATTATTGCTTTTTGTTATATAATCATAGCAAAAGTATTTTTACTGTTTAGGGGTGACTTTGAACGGATATCCAACTATCTTCGTCTGGGATTTAAAATGGGAGCCAAAGTGGATCTTTATCACAGTCATCCGGCTGTCTATCCTGTACACAAACTGGATAGGAAGGTTACCTGTGAAGTCCATCGCTTCTTGGGTTTGCTGCGTTTTAAAGACACCGGTAATTCTTAGGTTCAATTGCTGCGCCATCAACAACCTGGATTTTTTTGCAATTCCTTGTATTCATAAATTTTTCCTTATACACCATAAATTCCTTTTCTGTTTTCGCATAGTATGTATAACGACATATTTGCGGTTTTTCTGACATCATTTTTAGCAGAAAGGAATATGATCATGAAAATTAAGATGTTTTTCCGTTTCACTGCAGCTTTTTTTACTATCCTGGTACTCTTAGCAGACTCGTCAGTGGCTTATGCGAAATTAACTTATGCCCCAAGTTCATGGTCTTCTTCCCAAATAGCAATTTCCGAAACCATCGGCATCATCCCGGAAGGATTTAATGCCCAGCCATACACCAAAAGCATCACCCGCAATGATTTTTGCGAATTATTAATAAATACTTGTCGTATTTTCGGAATAACACTACCCGCACCTCCGAAGTCCCATCCGTTTACCGATACCAAGGACATCAATGCGGAATATGCGTATTCTTTGGGTTTTACCAAAGGCACAGAAGTTGGTACCTTTAGTCCCGATCAGCCACTTACCAGGGAAATGGCCGCTGTTATGCTCTCTAAAATGTTGATGCTTTTTCAATCTACCTCTGGTAACTACCACCAAAATACCGATTCGAATAATTATACAGCTTCCTACACCCAGCCATTTAACGAAGAGCAGGCAGCCAAAATACTTGCCGAATATTCCACCGACGGCCATCTGGTATCTGACTGGGCCAAGATTTATATGGCGGATGTTTATACCCATGGAATCCTCTTAGGTACTGGTAGAGGCCGGCTAGATCCTAAGAGCGATATAACCCGTGAGCAGGCTGTAATATTATCACTTAATGTATTGACCTACTGTGATGAATCTCAAATTCAGGCGGCAGGAGTTAAAGAATGCGTTCTGCCAATGCCAACAGGAATTTTCATCTCCCAATCATGATTCCCCTGCTGAAACAGGGTGTTTTCCCTTGATAGGATAGGCACTTAAAAA
>CAZYJA010000410.1:0-1613 GCA_964647245.1 uncultured Syntrophomonas sp.
GCTGGAGCCGGCGATTACAACCATCTATCGGTTCGAAGTGCAGTTTCCATCATTTTAGATCGTTTATTAGGCGAATTCTGGTTTAATCGATAGGTTTTTCTTGAGCTTGCTATTCGGCTGTGGTAGAATAGGCTTGTTCTGTAATAAAGGTGCTGCTTGCATTTCATTGATGTAGGTTCGCCTGCTGGAAGGAGGTAGGAATCATGCAAGATATAATCAGGTCAGTTGAAGAAGAACATTACAAAAAAGACATACCGGTTTTCGGCCCTGGGGATACCGTTAAAGTCCACTGCAAGGTGGTAGAAGGAACCAGAGAAAGAATTCAGGTATATGAAGGAATTGTTATGAAGATAAGAGGCGGCGGCCTTTCCAAGAATTTTACCGTAAGAAGAGTAACTTACGGAGTTGCCGTTGAAAGAACATTCCTTATAAATTCACCGAAAATAGCCCGGATTGAAGTTACCCGCAAAGGTAAAGTTCGTAGAGCCAGACTCTTCTACCTACGGGGCTTGACTGGTAAGAAAGCTCGGGTTAAGGAAAAGAGCAGATTTTCAAGATAGAGTTTTAAGGGGATACCGATGGGTATTCTCTTTTTTTCTCTGGGTCCAGATGGGGCTGGGGGAGGGGGTGCGCAGCGCATTTTATGATACCGCACCTCGTTGTCCGGTTGCCCAAAACGAAATTAAAGAAGGTATAAGTGTGGCGATAAATTGGTACCCCGGTCATATGGTAAAGGCCAAACGGGAAATTGAAGAAAATATTAAACTGGTTGATATCGTGGCGGTACTGCTTGATGCCCGAGCCCCCTTTTCCTGCCGCAATTCAGATCTGGAAAAGATATGTCGCAGAAAACAAATGCTCCTTGTATTAAATAAAATCGATCTGGCTGCGCCTGAAGTTACCCAGCAGTACCTTTCCAGATTGCGAAAGCTTGGTGAACGGGTAACTTCCATTGATTCGACCAGTGGCAAAGGACTCTCGGAAGTAATTCAGACTATCAAGGATATCTACCAACCGCAGGTAGCGGAAATGCTGCGTAAAGGCCGCCGGGTTCGGCCTGCCCGAATTATGGTGGTAGGAGTTCCCAACATAGGCAAGTCCACATTTTTGAACTGCCTGGTGGGCAAAAAAATGGCCCAAACCGGCGCTAAGCCAGGTATCACCAGGGGCAAACAATGGGTGCGTATAAGAGAGGATATTGAATTAATGGATACCCCCGGACTTATGTGGCCCAAAGTCGAAGCTGAGGAACAGGGCTTGAAACTAGCTCTACTAAATATAGTGGGGGAGAAAGCCTATAATGAGGAAGAAGTGGCCTTGTACTTGTTAAAAACTCTGCAAGAAAAGTCTCCAGAGACTCTTACGGACAAACTAAGAGTAAGTAACCCTGAGATCAGCACTGAAGAATTACTGGAGGAAATAGCCTTAAGACGAGGTCATCTATTGAAGGCCGGAATGCTCGATACGAGCAAAACTTGCACTGCGTTATTGCATGATTATCGCAAAGGTAAGCTTTGTCGCATCAGTCTGGATTAATTATTGCCTGCGGAGCTCGAAGCTGACCCGGCATGGTCCGACAGCCATATCTTAACTTGTATTTCTGTAAATAATTA
>CAZYJA010000411.1:0-1603 GCA_964647245.1 uncultured Syntrophomonas sp.
AGTCCACGCAGCAGTATGGTAATGTTCCATGGCTTCATCATAAATTTCGCAGGCGTCATTAATTAGGGAATAACAATGCCATGTATCCAATAGCTCACCGGTTATCATTTTGGTAGCCTCAACTAAATCATTCATATTTTTCAGATCATAAGGCTTGCTGCGGTGTTTCATGCCTAATGCAGTATTTAGAGCCTCAATTAGTTCTCGATCGTCTTTTCCTATAAACTCCATTAATAATCTCCTTACAATATCTATTAGAACTTTTCACACCCAGGCGGCACATAATAAAAAAGAGAGCTATTTTCTGAGCTATAATCCATCATTTGGTTCAAATCAGTAGTAACTTTTATAAGTTCACGCTATACGTGACATGACACCACGCACGTGATGATCAGTTGATCTAACCACGTTACCCTACCGGGTAACCTAATGGGGGGTTGGTTAGGTTGCCAAGATACAGGATTAGCTTCTAACCATCATGGCCTTTATAATTCATCTCGTTTCTTCGCTTTGAGTGCCTTACTGGTTATTTCGGGTAATTCCTTATAGTTGTCCCGAGTCGAAACCCGGGTACCGCTTTTTCCTTCCAATTCACGCCTGGCGTTTCCGGCCACGCTACCACCTTCATGCGCTGCTTTTTTATTATCGACAAAGCCATGTGCATCCTTTTTTCTGGCAATCTCCGTAGTCGAGGCTTCTCCCAGCATAGTGAAAATCAGTTCCAGGTCAGTCATGTGATCGCGGAGGTTTTCATTAGGCTTATCCAGCGCTTTAAACTCTTTGTATTCAGAAGGCGTCATCCCAAAGGTTGCTTTGCTAATTTCCGCTGTCAAAATGGAATATTCTCTCTGCTCCTTCACGCCCCGTTTTTTCCACTCATTGGTCAATTCATCCCGGACGGCTATTCCCCGTACCCTTTTTTCTATCCACTCATCAGAATAACCCTTTTGTTTGTAAATCTCGCGCATCCGTTTTGCTGCAAGTTCAGGGTTTTCTATTTCCTCTAACCGCTCATAGCCTACTCGAGCTAGCCAGCGTTTGAAGGGTTCAGCCTTGGGGGACGGAATAGATTGAATGATGCGAAGAAGCCCTTCGGTGTCGGTCGCCTTAATTTTCCTATTTTTACCATCGGCGGCAGTCATTGCAACCAGGGGACAATTTGTCCCCCAGTAGGAATCAAGTTCAGAATCTCGTTTTCTCAATTTTTTAATATAATCTTTAACATTGACGCTGTCTGTTAAGGCTTCAACGACATCATCGATTGAAAAATACCATTTCTGCTCCTCTTCACTCCAACTACGCCTTACTACTTTTTCTTCAAATAAAGTTATATTGCTCATGCCAATTTCCCCTTAAAGGCTATTTCTAAAATTGATTTTCTCAGTTTAGACCCCAAGGCATCGTCGTGATTATCTGTATGGCTTCTGGGAACAAGGGTCCTTGTATTACCACATTGGGTTTTAATTGTTCAAGAAATGTATTGATATCACTCATTCTTAATCAAACATCCCCTCGGTGTTATAAAAGCAGGATAATATATTGCTTTCTTTAATACTGGCTTATAGAATATATCATTTGTACATTTTTATATAAAACAAATCCT
>CAZYJA010000412.1:0-1594 GCA_964647245.1 uncultured Syntrophomonas sp.
GATGGCATAAGTTATCATTAAAATGTCATAATAATTCTAGGAATGATATTGGGGGAGATGATGGAATGGAGCAAGAACTTCAACTGCGTATCAATGAACTGGCCAAGAAGAAAAAGAGCGCGGGTCTTACGGTTGAGGAACAACAAGAGCAAGCCAAACTATACCAGCTGTATATAGATGAAATGAAGCGACAGGTTAAAACCGCACTGGATAACGAGGGTATCAACCCCAAAGAGTAATAGGTCCAATATTTGTCACCCGGGCGAGTTCTCGTCGGGTGATTTTTTTTGTATTTTATGATGCCGATTATTCCATAATAATCCTGTGGGATTTACGAAGTTCCAATCATATAGATTATAGAATTGATATTAGGGGATTACTCTATAAAAGGTTTTCCCTAAGTATATTAAATTTTTGGAGGTGGGTAGTTTGGCTATAATCAGGCATATGTACCCCGGCGGAAATACATGTTACGGTTTTTATTCCTTTTATGATCATATCGTCCCCCATGATGCCCACAATAAAATCATATTAAAAGGGGGTCCAGGAGTAGGTAAATCTACATTTATGAAGAGGGTGGGCCAGGACTTAGGCGATGCAGGGATTGATCTCGAATACCACTGGTGTTCATCAGATAATGATTCACTCGATGGACTGGTTGCCGGTGACCGGCAGCTGTGTATGGTGGATGGCACGGCCCCGCATGTAGTTGATCCCCGTTATCCGGGCGCGGTAGATTGGATTGTCAACCTGGGAGATTTTTGGGATGCGGATAAAATCTGGCCCAATAAGAATAATGTTATTAGGCTTACCCAACAGATAGGATTAAATTTTGAGCGGGCCTACAACCGGCTAAAGGAAACCCATGCTGCTTGGTGGGAATGGAGTTCTTTTTATCGGACCATGGATACAGCAGCCGCCAATCGTAACACCCGGGCTTTGACCGATGATTTTCTGCACCAGGCTCCCCGGTCTGATCAGGCTGTACGCCATCTTTTCGCCGCGGCCATAACCCCGATGGGCGTAGTAACTCGAGTGAATAGCCTTATTGATGATGAGTGGGCCATCTTTGCCGTCAAAGGTAGGCCTGGTTCAGGGGTTAAAGGTCTCTTCAAGCATATTGCAGACATGGCGATTCTAAACAGTGTCTATGCTGAAATATACCACTGCCCGTTTGATCCTGCCAACATTGACTTAATTATCGTTCCCGCCAATAAAATAGCCATTCTGGACATAAGTGGTCATATAGTCAACTACGCAGAACATTTACCAGCGCAAAAATATAAACGTATGCTGGATTTCGATCAATTCCAGGACAGTGCCGACCTCAAGGCTAACGCAACAAAAATAGCGGCGGCCCAGGACCGTTTTAAAAAGGGTCTTCAGGAGGCGGTAGCTTTTATTCAAACCGCCAAAGGCCTTCACGACGAACTGGAAACTAACTATGTGCCGGCGATGGATTTTGATAGAATAGAAACATTCCGAAAGGACCTGGTTGATAAGGTTTTGCAGGATTTGCAGTAGGCCGATTTCCAGGGGGTAAATTCGGGGACGGTTCGAGACCACTGATAAACACCTAATAGAAAATAACAAA
>CAZYJA010000413.1:0-1589 GCA_964647245.1 uncultured Syntrophomonas sp.
ACGCCTCTCGGCATACGCCCCTCAAACGTACGTGTCTGCCGGTTCCACCACTCCGACCCATCTTGTCTGCAGATAATGGTGCACAGTATTAAACGCTCCCCATATCTCGACCATGCACAATTATACAACAGGCAAGTACCTCTGTCAATTGCCAATACCTTTACAGCGGCCAATGTGCTAACTAGTCACAAGACCTGGGTAGCAGTGATGAAAGCAGACTATAGGATATTTTGCCGTCTTAACTTGGCTCAGCTTAACCCTAAGTTGTACCAATCGATCATTTCCATGCTGTTCACTTTCAGATCCCGGACCTCTTTGCCGATTAACACGGTCGCCTTCTTTTGGAATAACCATAAGCAGGGGGCGTCATCAATTATGATCTCCTCAGCGTGCTTAAGGATCTCTAATCTGGCCTTTTCATCCTGATATTCCGCGCGGGAAGCATCCAACAATTGATCCACTTGCGGGTTATGGTAACCGGTCAGATTACTTCCCCCGGCTGCCGAACTGCGGAATAAGGTGTAGAGGAAATTATCAGCATCCGGGTAGTCTGCCTGCCATCCCAGGCGGAAGAAACTGAGCTGCATATTGCTAAGCTGCCGGGTGTAATAATCCCACTCATTATCCTGGGTCTGCACCGCAATTCCCAGTAATCCTAACTGACGGGCAATCTCCTGGGCAATTTGGCTGTGCCCGGAATTGCGGTTGTGAGTCAGGGTCAAGATATTCAGTCCCTCTCCCTGGGGAAAGCCAGCCTCGGACAGCAGTTGACTGGCTTTGTCCGGGTCGTAAGTGTAGCCACGCATCTCTTCATTATAGGCCGCCGATCCTATCGGTATTATTCCTTTGGCCGGCAAATAAGCATCACCCAGAAAGTTCTTTATGATAAATTCCCGGTCAATCGCATAATTTAACGCTCGCCGCAGCAGATAATTGTTGGCATAGGGCTCGCGCTTCAGATTAAATCCCAGCCAATAAACCTCCATTACTGGTTTGCTTACGATAAGGTCTTTATACTCGGGATTTGCTATCATAGCTGGCAGTTCCAGTAGCGGGAAATTCTCCAGATAATCAACCTTGCCTTCCTTATATGCTGCCAGGGCCTGGGTTTCATCTGGATAGCGCACAAAATTTACCGCGGTCAGGTGAGGTTGGCCGCGGTGGTAATCTTCATTTCTAAGCAATATCAGACCTTCCGGCTTGTTTTCCTGCAAAATAAATGGCCCGGTACCACAGGCCGGCGAATCTTCCGGCCGGTCCATCACCCAGAAGACTGGACTGGTTAGCGTATATATGAACGCAGCATCTGGTCTGATCAACTCTATTTTCAGGGTATGGCTGTCTACGGCTTGGACCCCGGCTATTTCAGGGGTTTTTTTCTGTATGAATTCGAGCGCACCTAAGATAGGTATAAACATGCTGGTATTAGACCATTCCTCGTTCAGAGATAGGCTCTTCTCCCAGGCAGCTTTCACGTCAGCGGCGGTCAATTCCTTGGCATTGCTAAATTTTATCCCCTTATTTAAATGGATGTTTACCGTTTTACCATCATCAGCATAACTCCAGTTCTTGGCGAGCATGGGTTTTAA
>CAZYJA010000414.1:0-1559 GCA_964647245.1 uncultured Syntrophomonas sp.
GCTGCAAATGCAAATTTTTCTGTCTTTCAGCTGGATTAATAAAGTAATAAATCTGACGCAGCAACAACAAGCCCATTCCCACGAAAACCACTCCATAGGCAGGAGCCATGGGATAGGCCAGGATGGAGTTGGAATATTCGCCTTTTTCCAGTGCTTTCAGGGTTACAAGCCAGGAACCATAGACTACCAATGATGTAAAACCCAACATTAATATATCCATAATGAAATTTATGGGCTTCATAAGTGATTCTGGCAGCTTTTCAACCAGCATGGTAACGCGCACGTGGCCGCCCATCACGAATACAGCCGACATCGCCATGAAAGTTATAACCGGGAGCAAATATTCTTCACTGACTTCATATCCGCCTGGAAGCGGAATATCAAAAACGTACCTTAAAACAGCATCACTGGTTATGAAAAAAGTCATGAATAAGAGAACCATAATACTGACCCAAAGAAATTTATCTTCGATGAAAGTGATTATTTTATCAAATAACCCCTTATCGGTTTTATTACTGCTTTCCATTTTTTTCCCCCCTTATTTTTTGTTACCTGGCCGGTCCAGAAAACGTTTTATATATCACTTTCCTAACCGGCCAGGGAAAACAGCATCTAATGTTAACTGTTCGTCTTCAGATTATTTTTTCGTGGCTTCTGCCATCAGCTTGTTTCTATCCTCTATAACCTTGCTGGCTTCGGCACCCTTAGCTCCAAGTTTGGCAATCCATTCTTTTTCAACGCCGCTCATCTTCTCGGCCCACGCTTTTTTGTCAGCATCGGTTAAGGTGTAAATTGTCATACCAGCCGCTTTAAACTCCGCGAAAACAGCTTCCTGTTCCTTATCCATACCTATAGCTGCGTTCAAACTAGCTTCTTCTCCGGCCTTAATCATTGCTTCCTGAACATTTTTGGGCAGTGTCTTCCAGACATCCTGGTTTACACAGTAGGTTCCCACAAAAGTACCGAGGGCGGCACCCTGGGTAGCGTATTTAGCCAGCTCATTAATCTTGTACGGCTTAACGCTGGAAGAACTTAGAATTGAACCATCAGTTACTTTCTTATCCATCGACTCGTACATCTCTTGAACAGCCTGAGTAACCGGGCTTCCGCCCAAAGCTTTGACAGCCATGTCATTGGCACCGCCTGTGGATCTCAGTTTTAGTCCCTTTAGATCCTCGGGCTTTTGAACTACAGCCTTAGTTGTCCAAACCTCATATGGCGGCAGGGAATATACAAAAACAGGTACCAACCCATTGGATAGAAAATCCGGCTGCAGCAAGGTAGTCTGAGACAGTTTCCAGAATACTTTTACTCCGGCAGTAGCACTAGGAACAGCTCCGGGAATTTCCATAGCACCGCTCAATGGCATTATGGCTGATGAATATGAAGGACCTACAAAACCAACATCGGCAACTTTACCCTGGACGGCCTTTATGATATCCTTGGCCTTACCCATTTGCTCGGCTGGGTAATGTTCGAAAGTCACCTGTCCACTGGTCAGTTCGGTTACTTTTGCCATCCAGGCAACTATGCCTTTAGAAACCGGATGAGTAAGTGGG
>CAZYJA010000415.1:0-1517 GCA_964647245.1 uncultured Syntrophomonas sp.
TTTTTAACCTAACATAATCTGAATTACTACGGTATTATTTATATCATTTTGATAAATGAAATATCCGTTTTATTTTGTTAATACGTGGTAACCAGCACCGGGTTTCAATCTCCTTGGTCTGCTTACCCCTACCCATCATATTCAAATACCGCTATGGGGCTGTCTTTTTTCCCAAAGCCTATGGCTATGGCTTTTATGATTACATCATGGTCAATAGTAATTGGTCGGTTTAATTCCGGCTTATAATATGAGGTCCCAGGATTATAAATGAGGCTCCTTTCATCTGGAGTGCTGCCGTCCATGGTGTAATATATCTTTACTGAATCCATTTCGGGGTGACTTAAAACTATATCTGTGCCTGGCTCTACCTTCCCTGAGGCCAGTTCAGCAGAAACCCTATCCCACTGGCCGGGATCAGCAGTAGTTATTTCAACCAGCACTACATCCTTGACATATGCGGGAACCACTACATTGTTTAACCCGGTTTGGCCTAGAAGCAGGTATAGGCTGCCGCTTCGGGCCTTACCTAAGTCCTGCTCCCCCTCCTGATGTTCCCAAGCCAGTATCACCGGAACCTCCCTAGCCTCTTCCTCACTGCCTTCTATTAGTCCGGGAAAATAATAGCGTTGTTGTTCCAGTTGTTCCTTGGTAAAAATTGCGCTGTAGCCATCCGAACCCATTACCATTATGGTCTGCGCGGTATCTCTCATCCCGGCCTTTTTCAGCAGATAAGAAAGCTGAACCCCTTTGCCAACAAAATACTTTTTGGTTCCCACATTATTAACCGTTGAGTAGCATTCCCCCACCATGGCCTCGGGCAAACTCTTTAATTGGTCCACGGTATACTGGATTGGCTGTTCTACTCCGTTTCCGGTTATAGTCAGGGTGCCCGGTTTAAAGTCCGGCAGATTATGTCCGGTGCCGGTCTGCTTCTGATTTGAGCAGCCGGCAGAATAGATAAAAATGGCCATAACGAGTAAAGCAAGTAGTAGTTTGGTAAATCCAACCCGTTTATTCATTATAAAAAACCCCTCACCTGAAGGCAGATTACAGATTAAATGCTTGGTGAGGCTAAAGCTAATTTTAAGTATTTTAGCTCCGATGAAAGCAATCAGTTTAACCTGCCCACTATTTTTACTATCTGTTTAATGCTTTAATAATTACCGTGGCTGCCTCGGCCCGGCTGGCTTTACCCTGAGCTTGAATAGTATTATCCTGATATCCATTCATAATCCCATGCTCAACTACTGCGGCTACAGCTGGCCTGGCCCAGCCGGAGATATTCTCCTTATCGGCAAAACCGGTTTCTTCTCCCAGCGCCGAAAGTCCGGCCACTTTAAAGATCATAGCCGCCATCTGTTCCCTGGTAATGAGATCATCGGGGCCAAAGGTATTGGTATCATAACCATTTACTATTCCACTGGCAGTAGCTGCAGCAATAAAATCTTTAGCCCAATGGGCAGCGGTATCAGTAAATATTTTATCACCTTGGTTTTCCAGCTGAAAAGCCTTTACCA
>CAZYJA010000416.1:0-1501 GCA_964647245.1 uncultured Syntrophomonas sp.
CATTTCATTAAAAGGCATATCAAAAAGGACGGTTTATTAATTGTATCGCTTCCGACCGAGAATGCACTTTATGCCTTAGGGCGAGCCATTATTCAAAAAACCAAGCCTTTGGATCATTATCACAGTTCAACTGAGGTATTGCAATTTCTAGCCCATAATGGATTGCAATTGGTAAGCAAACGATATTGTCCCAGGTACGTTTTCCCGATTCCTCTATTTGAAATAGCCGCGCTTCGCTGTATATAGCAGCACTCAACTTAGATCTACTGATCATGCTAGGAGGAAAACCAATATGAAAATTAGTATTCTAATTCCCTGTTATAATGAAGAACTGACTATAGCCAGCGTAATTCAGGATTTTAGGAACGAGATCCCCGATGCTGATATCTATGTTTACGATAACAATTCGACTGACCATACTTATGACGTTGCCATGCAAAATGGTGCCATAGTGGAGAGAGAGTCTCGGCAGGGTAAAGGCAATGTGGTTCGTTCAATGTTTAGAAATATCGACTCCGATATTTATGTTTTAGTGGATGGGGACAATACCTATCCGGCGGACACCGTACATACACTTATCCAACCTGTATTATCAAAACAGTGTGATATGGCAACCGGGGAACGACTGACCAATGGCAGTTACGAAGAACAAAAAAAGCGCCGGGCGTTTCATAGTTTTGGTAATAATTTGGTTACCCTATTGGTTAATAAATGCTTCGGCTCTTCCATCCATGATGTAATGACCGGGTATAGAGTATTTAATCGCAGGTTTGTCAAAAACACCCCTATTCTCTGTTCCGGCTTTGAATTAGAAACTGAATTGACTTTACATGCACTTGATAAAGGCTTACGGATTATGGAGATACCGATAGATTACAGGGATAGACCTGAAGGTAGTGAATCAAAACTTAGTACCTTTAAAGACGGTTATCTGGTGCTAAAGACCGTATTTCGAGTAATAAAGGATTATAAGCCTTTACAGTTCTTTGCAAGTATGTCTGTGCTTCTGCTAATTTCAGGACTTTTTGCAGGTATTCCAGTAATAAATGAATTTATAAAGACCGGATTTATCAATAAGATCCCCTCAGCGGTATTGGCGGTAGGATTAGTCTTATCATCTGGTATTTTTGTTACCTGTGGTTTAGTGCTGGATACCATAGTTCGGCAACATAAAGAAAATTTCGAAGTGATGATCTTGAAGGAACGAGCATTTAGATAATCAAGGAGTCTGCATTTCTGTCTAATTAGCTGCCCTAGCGGAATGTCTCTTATCAAACATAGGCATTTTGGGCTATGGTGTACTGATTAACTATGGTTACTGCTACTAATATGGCTATGTTTAAACGATAATCATTCATCTCTGGGCATAAAAGTGATTTCCCCCTCTCCGACTGCTGGGAAATGCCATAAAAAAAGCCTTGCCGTAAAGCAAAGCTAATTTTGTGCAAAATAAATTCCTGGCAACGACCTACTCTCCCACATAAAATGCAGTACCATCGGC